>JAZFSS010000163.1:0-3995 GCA_036446275.1 Gammaproteobacteria bacterium
ATGGTAATCCCGGCTACTTCAAACAATATTTGCGGGTTTACGGCCGTGCAGGACAACCTTGCCCTGCCTGTCATGAACCGGTGCGGCAACGGCAACAAGGTCAGCGTTCCACTTTTTTCTGTCCCCGCTGTCAGAACTAGCGGCAGCGGGTCAGTTTCGATTACGGCGAAGAGAGGGGAGGAATACCCGACGCGTCGTAGGCGACGAGCGGAACAGGGGTAAGCCGGAATAAGACGAAGGTCCAGTGGACCTTCGTCCCGGCGAACGGGTTCGTCAGGGAAGACGAACCCCGGGCTTTCGAGCGAAGCAGGATAGCGAAGCGAAGAAAGGTGGAGCGAGACGCGTCCGATTCTCGTGTAACCATGGGCGCGACGGAAATAGGCGACCGTCCTGTGAACGGTCGCCCCGTCACGCGGCTTCGCCACGGATGGCGAAGCCTGGATTGGCGCAGCGAAACAGGATAGTGAAGCAAGCCAAGTGCAGCGAGATTAAGCGATGGGTATTCCCCCCCTTTCTTCAGCGCCATTTAAAATACTATCAAACTGACCCACTATCGAACTAGCCCGTATATGGCACCAGGGGTGGGGCAGAATACGCCGTTTTTACCGCACCAAGGCCAAGCCGATGCCCCGCGGATCACTGGCGGCCAGGACTCGCTTGGCTCGCGTATCCCAGAATACAGCTTGCATATTGCCGTAGGATCCCTGCAATGGCTGCAAGTTGTGTCCCAACTTTATCAAACGCGCATTCATTCCCGCGTCAAAGGCGGCCTTTTCGTATTGCACCTCATCGGGCAGGAACTGATGATGAAAGCGGGGCATGGCCACCCACGACTCCGGATCATTGCCGGCCGCAAAATCCAATACCCCAAGTAACACCATGGAGATGATCCGACTGCCGCCCGGTGTGCCTAGGATTGCCACGCCTCGCTCGCTTTCGAGAAATGTGGGCGTCATGCTGGACAGCGGCCGTTTGCCCGGCGCGATGGCATTCGCCTCCGCCCCCACCAGACCGTACACATTGGGCATGCCGGGCTTGACCGAGAAATCATCCATTTCGTCGTTAAGCAGGACACCGGCCGCGCTAAAACCGGACCCAAATCCATAATTGATGCTCAAGGTCGCCGCGACCCGGTTACCTTCCTGGTCCAGGATAGAGAAATGGGTGGTATCGGCGCCCTCGGACTTGTTTTGAAGACTGGGCAATCGGGCACTGGGCGTGGCGCGATCCATTCTGATGGACGCACGCAAACCGGCCCCATACCAGGGATGAATCAGCCGCTGCAACGGCAAACTGACGAAGTCGGGATCTCCCAGGTATTGCGCCCGGTCCCGGTAGGCCCGTCGCATGGCCTCGATGATTAGGTGTGTGCGGGTGGCTGGGTCCAGCCGCTCCATGGCATAGCCGTGCAAGATATTTAACATAGTCACCAACCCGATACCACCGGACGAAGGTGGCGCGGCCGCGATTACGCGAATGCCACGGTACATGCCCCGCACCGGTTCCCGCTCCACTACACGGTAATCCGCCAAGTCCTTGAGGGTCCAAATGCCGCCGGCATTACGTACCTGCTCTACCAGCTTGTGCGCTATTTCCCCATGGTAAAAACCGTCGCGTCCATGTACTGCAAGTTTCTCCAGCACGAGGGCAAGCTCCGGTTGCCGAATCATATGGCCATCCGGCGGTATGCCACCACGGAACAGAAATGTTGCCGCGCTAGCGGAAAATCGTTGCAAGACCTTCAGACGGGAACGCACCCTGTCACGATAACGCCGTTCCACCGGAAAGCCGTGTTTGGCATAGTGGATCGCCGGTGCCAAGGTGCGAGAAAGCGGCAATCGTCCATAATGTTTTGCCAAATAGGCCAAGGCTGCCGGCTCACCGGGTACGCCCGCCGCCAACGGGCCATCCAAAGACAGTCTGGGTATCACATCACCACGTTCATCCAGGTACAGATCACGATGCGCGGCCAACGGCGCGCGTTCGCGGCCATCGATCATCACCTGCTTGGTATCGGCGGCACGGTGCAACAACCAGAACCCGCCGCCGCCCAAGCCGGAACTGTAAGGCTCGACCACGGCCAATACCGCACTGACAGTTATCGCCGCGTCAAAGGCATTACCACCATCTTGCAGGACTTCCATGCCGGCCCTGGTGGCGAAGGGGTGGGCGCTGGCAATCGCCGCCGCCGGGGGAGAAACCGCGATAACCGGTGGTGCCGCCAACCAACAAAGCGACAGCAGAAGTTGAAAAAACCTGATCACTCCGTTTGACTTTCCAGACGCCGGTATTTTTCCATCAACTCTTGTTGGGTTTCCTGGCAATCTGGATTTAAGGGAATGCAGTCCACCGGGCATACTTCGACACACTGCGAGGTTTCAAAGTGACCCACGCATTCAGTGCATAGGTTGGGATCAATGACGTAGATCTCCTCGCCCTGGGAGATGGCGTCGTTAGGACACTCCGGCTCACAAACATCACAATTGATGCACTCGTCGGTGATCATTAGCGCCATAACTAACTCCTGTACAAACCCAACGATTTGTTGGTAAAAAGCTCAGGAATGGCCGTGTTCCCGCAATGCCACCTGTACTTTTTCATGTACAAAAGGCGAGACATCGCCACCCAGATTTGCAATCTCCCGCACCAAGGTGGCAGACACATAGGCATATTCTTCCGCGGGTGTAAGAAACAGGGTTTCTACGCCGGGCGCAAGGCGCCGATTCATGCTGGCTAACTGAAATTCATATTCAAAGTCGGAAACCGCTCGCAGGCCGCGTAGTATAACCGTGGCATTTTTTGAGGCTGCAAAATCCACTAACAGAGTATTGAAGCTGCAAACTTCCACATCGCGGAAATCCGCTAACACCTCCCGAGCCAACGCCACCCGCTGCTGCTCTGAAAAGGCAGGAGTTTTCGATGGATTTGCGGCAACCGCCACTATCACATGCTCGAACAACCTTGTCGCCCGCTGTACCAAGTCTGTATGGCCGTTTGTAATGGGGTCGAAAGTGCCCGGATATACGATAGTAGTCATAGCGCCATTATGGATTATGCCGGCCCAATGGGGAACCGGTGATTCCCGGGCTTGAGGCCGGGGACCGGCCTTATTAGGACTTTACTTGCACCAGTTGGTAATCCACTTGCCCTGCTGTCTTGCTGCGGTATACAACCCAATCCCCGGGTAATGAAATCGCAGTGCCGTGTTTGGCCTCCAGGTAGATGTGGGCGCCCGGGCGCACCCAGTCGCCGGTTTGCAGTGCCAACATGCTTTGCTGCAATAACTCACTGCCGAAGGGCGGATCAATAAATACAACATCAAATGGTACCGCCGAACCTCGTAAATATGTCAGTGCGTCGCCCTCCCACACCTGCACTTGGCCGGCATTCAACAGGTTCACATGACTGTGGAGCGCGTTCACGGCAGCGCGTTCCCATTCCACCATCACTACTTCCGCCGCGCCCCGGGATGCAGCCTCCAAGCCGAGCGCGCCGCTGCCCGCAAACAGATCCAGGCATCGTGCGCCTGGAATTTCCGCCGCCAGCCAGTTAAACAAAGTTTCCCGCACCCGGTCCGGGCTGGGGCGCAAACCTGGTAGTTCCGGGAAACTTAGTTTCCGGCTACGCCAGGCGCCGCCTATGATGCGAAATTGATTAGGTTTGTTGCTGGGCACTATATTTTCGTAGTTTGCCGCCTGCATCTTCCCGCCAACCGGGATCGCGGTCAAATGAAGGCGATTAAAACCCCCTTTCCCTGCGGGACCTCGGTACGACGATTTAATACGCAGGACCGGCGCCCCGCCGGGAACAATTGGATATCCCGGCGAGGCACCGGTCCTACAGCGTTGAAAGCGATTTTTTCCGACCGTTCGAGAGTGCTTGTCTCCCACCTAACAATAGACCGCTTACCAGTAAACCAAACGCCCCTGGCAAAGGAACCACCATCGTAGCCATTTCCCCAGGTGTCGGCGTTTCCAATGGAATAAAATCCACGG
>JAZFSS010000164.1:0-5321 GCA_036446275.1 Gammaproteobacteria bacterium
AATAGATAAATGGCAGGGATATCCCTAGTTGATTGAGAATCAGCCATGACATGACCCCAATCAGGAAAGTCGATATCAGAACCCCGAATGTGGCAAGCGACAAAATAACCCACTTTTGCTCTTTAAGATCATTCAGATTGATGTGCAGCGCCCCGGCAAATAATAGAAAACTTAACATGCCCTCCATCAACGCCTCGTGGAAATCGATGCCACGAACCATTCGTTCAGCCTGCTCTTCCAAATTACTCCAGCCCAGCATGTGCAGTGCAATCAGGCCCAGAGACATCACCAGCGAAATCAGCATAATGCCAATGGTGGTGGGAATCTTTAGGAATCTGTAATTGATATAACTGAACAGCGCGGCCAGGGTAACCAGAATGGCAGCGGTAGTAAAAACGCTCATATCAATCTCGATGAGAATTTACCGGCCGATCTTATGACCATCCGTACACTGTCACTGTTCATGCCTTTACCCGCATCAACAAGGTCGGTAATAGCAGGAAATCGGCCAACAAGGCGAAGGTCAACGTCATGGCTGTCAATTGACCAGTGGTAGCATTGAGTTGGAAGGTGGAAAGAGAGAGTACAAAAAAGCCGGCTACCAATACGACGGTGGTAATCCACAATGGCGCACCCACACTGGAAAATGCAAAGCGCACCGCATCTTCGGGGTTTTTATTTTCCAGATGGCGGGCGCGCCTGTAACTACTCATAAAATGTACCGTATCATCCACGATGACCCCAAGCACCATCGCCAATATTACCGATATCACAAGCCCGACCTTGCCGACCACTAACCCCCAGACCCCAAAGGCCATCACCACAGGTATCACATTGGGCAACAGACTGATCATGCCGAGCTTTATACTCTTAAGCACCACCATCAGAATAATCGTTATCAATACAAGGGCCAGGCCCGTGCCCACCATCATGGTACGAATATTGCGCTCGGAGATATAGGCGAACATTACTGCCGGGCCGGTTGCCTTGGCAAACATACCGACCGGCGCATGTGCACGCAACCAACCGGCGGCCCGCTCCTCCAGCGAACGGAACTGACGGGTACTAAGATTTCGGGCCGTAACGGTAAAACGACTTGCGGATTTATCCAGGTTAATCTGATCGCTTAAACCCAGACCGTAGGGTAAGGACATCTCGTACAGCAATAGATACTGGGCAGCAAGTTCACGGCTCTCCGGCAGACGGTACCATGCCGGGTCATCGTTGTGCATGTTCTTATTCAGTCGCTTGAAAATATCGCTGATAGTATTGACGTGTACCGTTTCCGGTTGCGCCCGGAACCACTTGGCAAACGCATCCAGCCGGCTAAGGTACGCGGGATCACCAATGCCGTTGCTCTCTCCGGATTCCAATGCGTACTCCAACAGATAAATACCGGTCAAGTTATTCATGGCAAATTCCGTATCCATGCGAAATGGGACCGATTCATCGAAATACTCTACAAACTGATCATTAAGCTCAATACGTGGAATAAATGCAGCAAGCAGCAACACCAACCCAGTCATGCACCAGAGCAACATGGATCGATGGGTAATCACGAGTTCGGCAAATCGATCCATGAAGAGAGACTGCCTGCCGGTATAGGCAGGCACGCGCACCGGCAGAATAGTCATCAAAACAGGGATGACCACCATGGAGTACACAAAAGCCGCAATAATGCCCATGGCAACAATATTGCCAAGATCCTGAAAAGGCGGCGCGTCACTAAAGTTCATGCTCAAAAAACCCACGGCAGTGGTAAGGCTCGTGGTCAGTACGGGTCGAAAATTAAGTTGCAGACTCTCTATCAGCCCCGCCTTGCAATCAGATCCCCGGCGCATCTTGGCAAATAAAGTACTGAGAATATGGATGCTGTCCGCCACCGCTAACGTCATGATCATGGTGAACGCGCCCACGGATGGTGGTGTCAGGCGCATTCCCATCCAGCCGGCCAGACCCATACCCGTGGTGGCGGCAAGCACCATTACGCTCACGGTAGCCAGCGTGCCCGTGAAGGATCGCAATAAAGCCACCATTAACACGACAATGACCAAAAAGACCACGGGGACGAGTGTCCGGATATCGTGAATAGTGGCCTCGGGAAAAGAGTAATCCATAACCGCGCCACCGGTAAGATAGACACGGATACCGGGATCAGCGGCTTGTACCTCCTCCCTCAGCCGGTGCGCATAGGTGACCGCCCGGCTAATTTCATCCAGGTCTTTACCCATCAGCTGCAGGGTCACGTTAATCCCGGTTACATGCCCACTTGGCGAAATCAACCGATTAACAAGCAGCGGTTCGGATAGCGCGATCTTCCTTATTTGTCGTAACTCAGGCGCCGTGAGTTGATCCGCATTCCGCACCAGGTCCCGCACTAAGACAGTGTCTTTTACAGCGCTGGTGTGCTGATAATTAGTGATCGAATCGACGCGTCGGGAATAGGGAATTTGCCAGGCGGCTTCCGTAATGCGCTCTACAGCCTCTAATACCTTGCGGGTAAATACGTCTCCCCCATCCGGGGCCAGCACGAACAGCACGTTATCACTCTTAGAGTAAATATTTTGGAATTCCTGAAATGCCTGAAGCTGAGGGTTGCGTTTGCTGAAAAAGACTTGATAGTCCGCGTCAAAGGTGAGCAGGCGCATGCCGGAGCCGGCCAAGCCCGCGCCACATATGACCACGATCAACACCACATAACGCCAGCGGCTCAGCCAACTGATATAGCTTTCTATCACAGAATGAGATTCACGGGTTTCAGGAAGATTCTAATTGCGGGGATAGCAGTGTAACAGAAGCACCTGAGGGGCTAAAAAAGGGCGGGCTTATTTCCCCTTAGAAAAAGGCAACACAAGCCCGCTTTTTTTCCGGCCAATACTCTCTTAGATAGGTTGCCTTCTATCTCTCCTAGACCTTCTATCCTTCCCACCTCTGCGGTTGGGCACCTCAAAATCCGGATCATTCCACTTTCTGCGATCCTGCTTCTCCCTTTTGTCTTTTCCAGAACGACGCTCTTTACCCATAAAATCTACTCCTAATTGATTTCTAATCCATCGAACTACAATCAGACGAATCTACGAGCGTTGCGAAAGATACTCATTTGAATACTCTTTATAGACTAGATGTGTTAAAAAGCAACTGTTGCACCGTGAATTCACAGCACCCTGTATTGTAATGAAGAAACTGAAAAACGAAGCGCAGTTACTCAAGCAAGCGATTCAAGCCGGCATGGAGTATGGGGTCAAGAGGGGTGTCGTCGAATTCGAGCCCACCGATTCGGCGAATGATAAAATTGAATATATCTATCGGCTATTGGTCCACGATAAGATCATGCAACCTCTGGCTAAAGACCAATTATCTCTACCTAATATGAAACATAAGCTAGCCCTTTGGATTTCTAAACAGGGGGCGTAACAAACTATTGGCATTACCTAGAGAGTTTGGGTTTCCCGCGTACCCGGAAGAGCATGGGCATAAAAGGCACGGGTTCTATGATTTTACACTTCCTTTTACAACTATAAAACAGGTAGTTACATCACTTTTCCATTAGCGGCACCAAGATAAAAAGGGAAGCTATTGACTCTTTAAATACAAATGATTATCATTTAGATTACGTTTCCGCCTCAGGGCAGGACGCGCCCGACTGGCACGGGCAGACAGGGTCAAACATCCACGATGAGGAAGGTTTGCCGCCCAACTATTTTTAAATCTCCATCCCTAATCGTCACCTTGAAAACTTCCAACGATTTCAGCATTCCGCTCCCTACCCCGCTATTTCGAGGTAAAAAGCGTTTGCGTATCGCCTTGGTAGGCATGCCCAATAGCGGCAAAAGCACACTGTTTAAGGCAGTGTCAGCCACGTCGATTCATACTGGAGAATTGACCGGCACCCGCCGTGCCTATGGCGAATGCGCGGTGCAAATCGGCCTTGACGAGGCTCGGGTGGTGGATCTGCCCAGCATCAATACCCTGAATAATTTACCTCATGATGACCTGGTCGCCTTGCAATATTTGTTATGGGGCGATCAACTGCCGTTGATTTCGGCCCACGAACCGAAGGCACCACCAGCACCTTTCGCGCCACCCGACGTCATTATTCAAGTTGTAGATGCCACTGCCCTTGAACGTCACCTGGAACTCACTCTGGAGCTGAGCCAGATCGGCAAGCCCATGGTAATTGCATTAAATATGATGGACGAAGCCAGGGCAAAGGGCTTGCACATCAATAGCAAGACCTTGAGCGAACAACTTGGTATACCGGTGGTCCCAACCGTGGCATTAATGGGCCATGGTATCTCGGAACTGTTCACCACCGCGGCAAATGCGGTACGGGAGGGGGAGTACCCACATCCCCAGCGCGCCAGCGAATATATTTGTGAATCTCTCCGGCCTCTTCGCAATGCACTGCATCGCCCCGTATTACAAAAGGCCTTCCGCGTCCCTTATTCCTTCCTGCTCATGCAAGTAGCGGCAAACGACAGCTACTTTTTGGGCGAAATGGACCAGCACTTTCCGGAAAGGCTGCCGGAATTGTTGCAGTTACGGGCAGAGGCGGAGCAAACATTACCCCGGTCACTGGAAGAGGAAATCCATGCCGACCGTCATCACCGTGCCGCCTCCCTGTTTGAAACAGTAACCCGCTTAGGCCCTCCCTGCGAAGGGCGCGGCTGGCGCTACTGGCTTGACGAGCTGTTTTTACATCCCCAGTGGGGCCTGCTGGGCAGTCTGGCGGTATTCGCTCTCGTGCTACTCATCGTTTTCGAGGTAAGCGTATGGCTCGACAGTATGACTGCCGCAAAACTCATTGTCTGGGTGTCCGCCTGGCAGCCGGAAACCACTGGTGGAGTAGTGGGTCGGGCAGTAGCAGACGGTCTCATTGGTCTAGTAGGAATCGTTGTTCCTTACATGATCCCGTTGGTTTTATTACTGGTGTGGCTGGAAGAAGCGGGCATCATGCAACGTATCGCCTTTGTGGTCGATCGAGGCTTTCACAAAATCGGCTTACATGGCGGCGTTGCCGTGCCCTTCCTGCTGGGACTCGGCTGCAATGTGCCGGCAATTTCCAGTGCCGCCGCAGCTGCCAGCGGCCGTGATCGCATCGTCGCGTCGCTGTTAATTACCTTTGTGCCCTGCTCTGCACGCTCCGCGATCATTCTCGCCATCGGCGGCAAGTACCTGGGAGGAATTGGCGTCTTCTTTGTGTTCATACTGACCATGGTCGTGATTGCCGTGCTAGGGCGCCTGCTAACCCGCCGCTATCCGGAAACGGGACCGGGGCAAGTCATGGAGATTCCCCCCTATGCCCTGCCGACAGGGGCCGC
>JAZFSS010000165.1:0-4822 GCA_036446275.1 Gammaproteobacteria bacterium
CGTCATGACAAAAACCCGAGACGAGGTAAGCACTGGAACACCAGCCAAGTTGGCTCGGCGCCTGGCGGCCATGTTCTACGACGCCTTGCTACTACTAGCCATATTGTTCTTCGCTACGCTCATGGTTTTACCATTAAGTTATGGTAACGCCATCGCACCCAGTGACCCTGTGTATTCCTCATATCTTGTGATAGTAAGTTTCCTTTTCTATGCTTGGTTCTGGACCCACGGTGGCCAGACCTTGGGCATGCGCGCCTGGAAGCTCCGTATCCAGACTTTGGATGGCCGGAAGATCAACTGGCGGCACGCCTTGTTGCGTTTTCTTGCAGCCATCCCCTCATGGACGTTACTGGGGGCCGGATACCTATGGATGTTGGTGGATAAGGACAGTCTCACCTGGCATGACCGTTTTTCAGAGACCATGATCGTGCGTCTCGAATAGCATGCCCCTTCCCCTTTTATCTCTTAACTCTAAATTCCTAATTCTTAATTCTTAAGGAACCTCTGATTAATCCCACAATCGTCATTCTCGCGAAAGCGGGAATCCAGAAAAATCAATAGCATGGATTCCGGCATACGCCGGAATGACGGATTAATCAGAGGTTCCTTAATTCTTAACCGTTACCTGCCGAAGCCCAAATAGTCCGATCCCGAAAAATAGCAGCAATGGTGCAAATACACCTACAACCGGGCTGATATCGTAGACTTGGCTCAGTTGGCTGACCGTCCGGGTCAACAGGTAATAACTGAGGCCCACCAACACACCCACCAGTAACCGTTGTCCCGTACCCACACTACGCAACGACCCGAACACAAAAGGCACCGACAAAAACAACATCACCAGGCTGCTAACCGGCGCAGCTATATTGGTCCAGAACGCCAGACGATAATGACCCGCTTCTAACTCGTTCTCATCCAGGTAATCAATATATCTCGCCAGATCCCGAATAGAATGATATTTAGGATCGATCACCAGGACCCGCAGTAAATCCGGGCTTAATAGGGTTTCCCACGCTAACTTCGGATATTTTCTTGTCTCTACGCCATGTTCGCTCAAAATACTTTGCCGAACCTGTAACAACGTCCATTGGTCATTATTAAAACCTGCATATCTTGCCTGCGTAGCCTTGATTACCTGCATCTTATCGTTCAACTCATACACATAGATCCCGCCTAAACGACCGCCGGGGAGGATTTCCCGAATATTGACAAACTTGTCCCCGTCTCTGGCCCATAGCCCGTAAGCGCTCTTGAAGGTAATTCGACGAGATTTGTCCATCTCGCGCTGCAGCTGGGCGCGCTGCTCGGCAACCGGTGCAACGTACTCGCCTATTACGGTTGCCACGACTTGCATCATCAGACCCACCATTAATACTGAAAGCAAAACTCTGGCAATAGACATTCCCGCGGCACGCACGGCAACCAGTTCAGAATTGCTGGCCAATACTCCAAGCCCAAGAATACTTCCCAGCAGTACCGCAAAAGGAAACAAAGTGTATGCACGGCGTGGCAGTGTAAACAAGATGTACCGAAAGGCCTCTATGAGACCATAATTTCCTTCGCCGATATCGCTTACTTCGCCGATGAAGGCGAAAAAGGCGTCCACAGACAGTAGCAGCGATAGCGCCAACACTGTTCCCAATAGCACCACCCGGGCAATATAGCGGTCTAGCAACTTCATGGAGAAGCGGCCTTAGAGTTCGTTGTGATCCTCTTGTTGGTGACACGCTGAGGATCTCCCCATATCAGCAACGCCGCGGCGCACAACACCATCAATCCATGTACCCACCACAATCCGAGTTGCGGCCAAATAACACCACTTTCCAACCAAAACCGCGCGGCGCCCAACAGGTTGTAATAAATGACGAAGATTAATACGGCGATAAACATCTTGCCGTACTTCCCTTGCCGCGGCGTGGTGCGACTAACGGGAACCGCCAATAGTGTTAACACCAATATGGCAACGGGAGCCGATATGCGCCAATGCAATTCCGCCCTATCTCTCAGGTCTTTGGACTTCCAAAGCCCCTTGGTAGGCTTTGCATCTCGCGCCAATACGGCAACATCAACCGCCGCCGAGGGCAACGCCACCCCGTAACGAGCAAACCGCAGGATCCGGAAATCTTCGTCACCTGGAAAACCTTGATAACGATGACCATCCTCCATCACCAGAATACGGCCTGTTTTTTCCGCATCCAGCTCCGTATGCGCATGCTCAGCGGTCAAAAGACCTGACTGGCCTTGCTGGATCGTATCCATAAACAAATTGGTAATGCGCTTACGATCCTCCGATAACTGTTCCGCATAGATAACCAGTTTGCCATTCTGGACTTCCTGGAACCGCCCCGGCGTCAAAAGACTCAAATCAGTGCTTTGTTCGGCCCGGTTTTCGATCTGGTGCCGCAACATCGCAGTCGCCGGCGCGATCACCAAAGATAGCCAACTCAACAATATGGCCGCCACGACGGCCAATGACAACAAGGGGCGATATAAGCGTCCCGTACCAACTCCGCAGGCGCTTAGTGCCGTGATCTCGCTATCTTTGTATAAGCGCCCTAGTGCCAGGATGATGGCAAGGTACAACGAAAGTGGTAACAACATTACTAAAAAACCGACGGAACTTAGCCCCAAGAGTGCAAACACCTCTTGTCCCGGCACTTCACCGGCAATCGCCTTTCCCAAATAGCGCACTAACTTGTTACTAAGCAGGATTATCCACACCACCAAGGTCACCACCAGCCAACTCAGGATCACCTCGCGGAGCAAATATCGGTCGATTACCAAGGCCGTTCTCGCCACAGAAAACTTCTATTTAACATGCAAAACTGCGAATTTTTCATTAGACTACTACTTTCGAGCAGTTTTCCGGTCTTTACGGATAGTGGATTACCCCGGCTGTCGGGCTACCGTACACCAGATTACCGTCTGCAAACACTCCTGAGGGGCTGTCATGGAATTTCACGTCAAAAGCGGTAACCCTGAAAAACAACGCACGGCTTGTGTGGTAGTTGGGGTATTTGAAGCCCGGCGCCTGTCTGCTGATGCGGCCCGGTTGGACGAGGCTACAGACGGGCTCCTGTCCCTCCTGGTGCGCCGGGGCGATATCGATGGCAAGCCGGGACAAAGCCTGTTATTGCACCACGCGCCGGGCGCCTTGTGTGAACGGGTGTTGCTATTAGGTTGTGGCCGGGAACGGGAGTTTAACGACCAGCGGTACTTCCGGGCAGTCGCTAAGGCAGCCAGCATTTTGGACGAATCCGGTGCTACGGAAGCGGTTAGCTACCTGCCGGATCTAAACGTTAAAGGCCGTGATATCTACTGGAAAGTACGACAGTGCGTCCAGATTACCGAAGATACTCTGTATCGATTCGATCGTTTCAAAAGCAAAACATCGCCTTCCCGCCGCCCCGTCAAACGCCTGGTCATGGCCATACCCAGCCGCCGCGACCTGAGCGACGGTGAACAGGCGATAAGGGATGGTCAAGCCATTGTGGCTGGCGTGCAATTGGCGAAAGAGTTGGGCAACCTGCCCGGCAACATTTGCACGCCCAGTTATCTGGCCGATCAGGCCAAAGAACTTTTCAAAGGCAGTAAGAAACTAAAAGTAGAAATACTGGAAGAAAAAGACATGGAAAGGCTGGGTATGGGGGCGTTTCTATCGGTCTCCCGTGGCAGCCGCGAGCCTGCCAAACTGATTATCATGAACTACAAGGGCGGCACGAAAGATCAAAAACCCGTAGTGCTGGTTGGCAAAGGCATTACCTTTGACTCCGGCGGTATTTCCATCAAGCCCTCTGGCGCCATTGACGAAATGAAGTTCGACATGTGTGGCGCAGCCAGTGTACTAGGCACCCTTAACGCGACCCTGGAGTTAAAACTCCCCATCAATGTTATCGGCATCATCGCCAGCGCCGAGAACTTGCCCGATGGAAATGCCAGCAAGCCGGGCGATATCGTAACCAGCATGTCGGGGCAGACCATCGAGGTATTAAATACTGATGCGGAAGGACGCCTGGTGCTATGTGATGCCCTTACCTATAGCGAACGCTTCGATCCGGATGTGGTTATCGACATCGCAACCCTGACGGGAGCCTGCGTAGTAGCCCTTGGCAGCCATGCCACGGGCTTGCTCAGCAACCATCATCCCCTTGCTCACGAACTGCTGAACGCCGGCAAGGCCAGCGGTGACCGGGCCTGGGAATTACCTCTATGGGATGACTACCAGGACCAGCTAAAGAGCAATTTTGCCGACCTTCCCAACATCAGCAGTGGCCGGGACGCGGGTACGATCACTGCCGCCTGCTTCCTATCCCGTTTCACCAAAAAATTCCATTGGGCCCATTTGGATATTGCCGGTACAGCCTGGAAGACCGGCCGGGAAAAAGGCGCCACCGGCCGGCCGGTGCCTTTGCTGACCCAATACCTGTTGGATCGCTGTAACCGCGTATGAACATATTGCAGTACAGATGTAATGTAGGATGTGCAAAGCGAAGCGTGCGCATCACAAGTAACGATGCGCTCGGCCTGCCGGCCTTAGCACATCCCACGGAGACCAAGGCTTTCGTAAACCCTGAGCGATGACCCGCGTCGACTTCTACATCCTGCCCGGAAAAGAGCCGAATGGACGGCAATTACTCGCCTGCCGGCTGGCGGACAAGGCCTATCAATTGGGCCGCAAGGTGTATATCCATACCGACAGCCACGCGCAAACGGAGCAAGTGGACAAACTGCTGTGGACCTTCCGGCAGAATAGTTTTGTGCCCCATGCAGTCATGGACCAGGCGGGCAACGAGCCGCCGCCGGTACTGCTGGGTAATGGCAG
>JAZFSS010000166.1:0-7662 GCA_036446275.1 Gammaproteobacteria bacterium
ATGTCAGTAAAACGCATCGGCCAACCACCACCGAAGAGGAACAAGAACCGGCTGTTGAGGCAACCGGCACATAGAGTCGCCTCTAACCCCTTAAGAAAAAGGCCTGTACGGGCCTTTTCCATTCGCGCCTTCCTGCCATTACACCTTCTGCCTGGTTAGCTGCCAGAAGCCGAACATGGCGATCATTGCAAACGCAATGAGTGTCCAACCTGGGATGCTCAATCCAAGGAAACGCCATGCCACCTCGTGACATTCGCCGGAACCCGTTAGTATCAGTTCCACTGCTTCCCGTAAAGGCAAGACGGACAGCAAATATTCCAGCCCCGGACTACACTCCGGCACCTGGCCCTCCGGGAGATTCTGCAGCCACACGTGCCGGGCCGAGATCGCAATGCCGGAACCGGCCAGCAAGACAGTCAGCACACCATAAATCCTTACTCCCGTGGTGCCAGGCCTTTGCAGCAAGGCAATAAGAAACAGCAGCCCCAGCACAATCACCTGAATTCGTGCAATCGTACATAGCGGGCAAGGCTCGAGCCCAAGCACATACTGAAATACCAGCGCAACGCCCATCATTCCCAGGCAGACAAGAAATCCCACGCCATAGGCGGCCTGGCTGGAAATCTTCGATAGATCAAGATTCATATTTGTGCCCAACTCTCACTTAAAGTTGTAGTCCTATATAATCGTCGGCCCATGATACCCGCATTATCCATCAGCAATTTGACCAAGACCTACCGCAATGGGGTTGTCGCCTTGCGAGGAATCGATTTGGAGGTGGCCCCCGGGGATTTTTTCGCCCTGTTAGGTCCCAATGGGGCAGGTAAATCCACGGCCATTGGTATTATCACTTCCCTCGTCAACAAGAGCGCGGGAAGCGTCGCGATTTTTGGCCATGACCTGGAAAACCACGGGGCAGCGGCCAAACCCTTCCTCGGGCTCGTTCCCCAGGAATTTAATTTCAACGTATTTGAACCGGTAATAGAGATCCTGGTTAACCAGGCCGGCTACTACGGTATCGACCGGCGTACGGCCTATCAGCAAGCGGAATCTTACCTCAAAAAGCTTGGCCTATGGAATCAACGTCGCACCCGGGCCCGGGACCTATCGGGGGGAATGAAGCGGCGCTTGATGATTGCCCGGGCCTTAGTACACGAACCAAAGTTGCTGATCCTGGACGAACCGACCGCCGGCGTGGACATTGAGCTGCGCCGTTCCATGTGGGATTTCCTTACCGAGCTGAATGCCCGGGGCACCACGATTATCCTCACTACTCATTACCTGGAAGAAGCCGAACACTTATGCCGCAATATCGCCATTATCGACCATGGAATTATTATTGAGAACACCAGCATGAAGGAGCTATTAAAAACATTGCAGTTGGAAACCTTCATACTTTATCTGCGCAATTCCCTGGCATCGTTACCGGAACTTCCAGGTCACGAGATTCGTAGCGTGGATGACAATACACTTGAGGTGGATATCTCTAGAGGAACGGCCTTGAATCAACTATTCGCAGACCTCGCCAGGCATGACATCGACGTAGTCAGTATGCGCAACAAGAGCAACCGGCTTGAAGAACTCTTTATGCGCCTGATTTCCCCCAAGGAGGGCGCGCCCCCGCGCTAACCCTGTTATGTGCAGAACCCCGCAAGAGATGACGTTTGATCAAAAGCTTATTGCCTTCAGGACCATCCTGATCAAGGAAGTACTGCGCTTTTCCCGTATCTGGGTGCAAACCGTGCTGCCCCCCATGATCACCACCGCCCTGTATTTTGTCATCTTCGGCAACCTGATCGGCTCCCAAATCGGCGACATAAAAGGCTACAGTTACATCGAGTTCATTGTCCCCGGGTTGATTATGATGTCTATCATCACGCACTCCTATGCCAACGTGGTGTCGTCTTTCTACGGCGCTAAATTTCAGCGGCACATCGAGGAAATGCTGGTCTCTCCAACTCCCGATTACATTATTGTGCTGGGTTTTATGACCGGCGGCATGGCCCGGGGTTTAGCGGTGGGTGTGGCGGTTACACTGGTGTCGCTGTTCTTTACTCAATTACCGGTCTACAGCCTCTGGGTCGCCATCAGCATTGCGATATTAACTGCGATGGTGTTTGCGCTTGCCGGACTAATTAATGGCGTGTTCGCCAAAAGTTTTGACGATGTATCCATCGTTCCAACCTTCATACTCACCCCTCTCACCTATCTGGGAGGAATCTTTTATTCTATCCAGATGCTACCGGACTTTTGGCAGGGAGTGTCCAGAGGCAATCCGATCCTCTATATGATTAACGGGTTCCGCTACGGCCTGCTCGGCATTTCTGATATACAGATCTTTACCTCCTATATCATTATCGTCGGATTTATTCTGTTACTGTTCAGCGTGAGCCTGTTGCTGCTCAAAAAGGGGATTGGTATTAGAAGCTAAACCAATTTATACAAATGTGTCAGCATTGAATTTTCCCGAAGTTGTACCCATGCTTGTGAATCTCTCGCACAAAATAATCTCAGCCATGAAAGTTTTCGGTGTGGTATGGATGGGACTGGGATATTTATCCCCATTGTGTGCCGATGTCTTGCCCTTGCCTTCACCAGAGAACCATGTGGTCGGGGAGATGCAAATCATACACGCGAAGGCATCTGACACGTTGCTGGATCTGGCACGTAACTTCGACGTAGGGTATGAAGAGATTATCGCGGCCAATCCGGACGTTGATCCGTGGGTGCCGAAAGAGGGGGCCCCTGTCAAGATCCCAAGCCGGCACATCCTACCTAATGCGCCCCGCAAAGGGATCGTGATTAATCTTGCCGAGATGCGACTATATTACTACCCGAGACAGAAACTGAACAACAAGAAAATGGTGGTTACCCACCCTATCAGTGTTGGACGGAAAGGCTGGACTACCCCGCTGGGGCCCACCAAGATAACGGCCAAACAGACAGATCCCCCCTGGTATCCTCCGGAATCGATACGCAAAGAAAAATTGGCGGATGGCATAAAATTACCAAGCGTAGTGCCGGCAGGGCCCGATAATCCTCTCGGCCGTTTCGCTTTGCGGCTTGGCCACCCACTTTACCTGATTCATGGCACGAACCGCCCTTACAGTATCGGCATGCGCGTGAGTCATGGCTGCCTGCGAATGTATCCGGAAGATATTGCTTCGCTATATAAACAGGTACCCGTCGGCACACCGGTTATGGTGGTCAACCAGCCGGTAAAAATTGGTTATCAGGACGGCATGATGTACGCAGAGGCCCATTTTCCGTTAACACACGAACCCATTAACTCCCAGGATATGGACCTCACCTTTGTGGTTAAGGCGGTAGTGGCCTCCACCACGACACGACTTAGTGACCAGGAGTGGAATAGGCTGTTCGAGATTGCCCGCCAACACAGCGGCACACCAACCGCGGTTAGCAAACTCGAAAAGCATTACCAGTAACGGCTCAAACAAGGACGCCTACCAGTTTCTCCCTGGTCTCGGCAAGGCAGTAACGCAAAAGATCCGGATGCTATTTACGCATTACCTTTTCGAACATTCGATCTACCTTTTGATCGAGCGCATCCGTCGCAGCTCTCGCCCCGGCAGCTTCGACCCTGGCGTCATTGGCAGTATGTTGCGCAGTACTCGCGGCGTTTTTGGCCTCATTGGCAGTGCGTTGCGCAGCCGCCGCGGCAGCCTTCGCATCGTCTGCAGTACTTTGCGCCTTACTGATTGCCTGTTCCAGTCGTTCCACGTCCCCCGTCGTAGCACAACCTGTGACTAAAAAGACGACAAATACTAGCGTGATTAATGGTATGGTGCGAAGAATTGTTTTTTGCATGGTCTTGCCTCCTTACTAGCAATGTATACAAACTTATTGGAATAGGAAGAGCATTGGTCCAGGTTGTAAAGCTGGCGAGAAAAGGCCAATGCCCCTGTACAACAGTATAGGGGCAATACTACTTTCCCCATTCATCAGTGTCCATCATCGTCCTTAATCAAATCTTTTAGCCCGGCAAAAGGTTGGTGGCTGGAAACCGGTTCAGTTTTCGCATTTAGTTCTTTGCCACCAGCCAGATCATAGTCTAATTGCCGGGCGTGTTCGTTTTCGTGGCAGTAGATGCAAAGGTTTTCCCAATTACTGCCATCGGGCGGATTATTGTCGTGATTGTGGTCTTTGTGGTGAACCGTAAGCTCGTGAAGATTTTCCCTGGTGAATGCGCGGCCGCAGCGGCCGCACACCCAGGGGTGAATCTTCAAGGACTGGGCGCGGTAGTCCTGCTGCCTTTTTTCCCGCGCCCGGCGCGCATCGGCAACCGCACGGTCCAGCCGGTCCGAGTTCATGCTGCCTTGACGGGGTTTGCCCGATTGGCTCATTTCTTTTATGTCTCTTCTAAGTATCTATGCCGGGACCGCGGCCGCGCAAGCTTTTCAACTGCCCCCGTCGCCTTTTGTTCTCCAGTCGCTGACGTTTGGAGGCCGCAGTTGGCCTTGTTTTGATTCGACTGGCAGGCCTATGGGCTGCTTGGCGAATCAACTCCAATAATCTGTTTCGCGCATCACGTCGATTTTTTTCCTGGGTGCGGAACCGCCGTGCCGAAATCACCAACACTCCCTCGCGGGTCATTCGGCTCCCAGCCAAGCGCATCAACCGGCGCCTAACATCGTCCGGTAACGACGGGGAACGTAAGGCGTCGAACCGAAGCTGTACGGCGGTCGATAGCTTGTTGACGTTCTGCCCTCCCGGCCCCCCTGAACGAAGAAAGCGCTCTTCGATTTCGTCTTCGCCAATGAGGATAGTACGCGTAACAGGGATCATGCCTTGAGCATACTAGCAAATCAGCATAATTCCGGCCCTTGTATTGCGGCCTTGGATTCGTTAGCGTGAACTCTTAGGATTCCAGAAACCAACCTGATAGGCCTAATATTTCTCTGCGATATGTTTTATATTACAATTAGTTATACTATATACTTAAAGTTAATTAATAATGGCGGGGCCTAGGCATGGGATTCCCCGACCAAAGGAGTCTCTAGCCATGAAATGTTCGCGTCCCCAATTTTTAGCCGTGCTGCTGTGTCTTTGCAACATCCCCCAATTATATGCGGATGCGACCATCACTTTGCGATCCACAGGGGAATCCGATGCAACATTTTACGCCCGTAATGGCATGGTGCGCATCAACATTGCCGATCAAGAAGGCGGCTACGAAGGCTACATGGTATTTGACAGTAGGACTAAGCAATTGACGATGGTGGATACAAAAAACCGTCGAAAAATGGACATGAGTGAAGGTGCAATGGATCGACAAATGAATGCGATGAAGGGCTATCAGAGTCAGATGGCGACCATGATGGAGCAACAGATGAAGAATATGCCGGAGAGCCAACGGCAAATGATTCGGGAACAGATGAAGATGAGCCCCATGGCGCCGCCTGTCTCCCCACCGGCAAAGAAAGCCCTCAAACCCCGTATCGTAAAAGTCGGTAAAGGCAAATCCGGAAAATACGACTGCATTGAATATGAGGCCTTCCAAGGCAATACAAAGACTGCGGAGGCCTGCTTCGCCAGCGCCAAAGAATTGCAGCTATCCAAAACAGACTACAATGCCTTCAAGGCCATGTTCGCTTATATGAAAACCATGCAGGAAAAGGCCAGCGCCATGGCCGGCCCCTACGGTGGCGGCGATGATGATGCGGGCTTTACCGGCGATGAAGCGGAGGGGCTGCCTGTCTTTATGAAAAACCTTCGCAGCGGTGAAGAATCTGTTGTTACCGGGGTTTCCGATAACAAACTCTCCGATGATTTGTTCAAGATACCGGATTATCCGGACTTGGAAATGCCAACACCACCGGGCATGCAGCGATAATAGTTAAAGAGCAATCCCAACCTAGGGTTGAAGGGCATATTGTAGACCGGGTTTACCCTGCGGGTAAACCCAACCTACGCTATATCATATAGAGAAGAAAGATAACAAACAGCACCACCAGACCGATGGGGATAAGCACCCCCTTCCAGTCCTTTTCTTGCGCTTGCTGACTCTGTTCGAAGATGGCCTTGATGCCCGGCCGGAACCAGAGCAACACCATCAGGACCAGGATACCTGTCAGTACTTTTTCCCAGTTAGACATATAGATCAGAGAACAATTGTTACTACTGCTAGTTCGTAGGTTAGGCTAAGCTCGCGAAGCCCAACGTTCCAGGCTAAAAACCGATTATTGTTGGGCTTCGTAAACTCAGCCCAACCTACCACGCTTAAGCCAAAAGCACCGTCATTCCGGCGCAGGCCGGAATCCAGGGGGCCAGCAAAAACCACTGGATACCGGCATTCGCCGGTATGACGGGATCGCGAGTAATTGCCATTCCTCTCTGGCCCCGCTAGTCAGGTTCATAACCGAGATTTGGTGATAGCCACCGTTCCATGACGCTCAGCTCCATGCCCTTGCGTCGGGCATAGTCCTCCACTTGGTCCTTGTTGATGTCTCCCAACCCAAAGTAACGGGCTTCCGGGTGGGAAAAATACCACCCACTGACCGCGGCCGTCGGCACCATGGCAAAGTTTTCCGTAATGTCTATACCGGCGTTTTTGCGAACGCCGATCAGTTCCCATAGCAACCCCTTTTCCGTATGTTCAGGACAGGCGGGATAGCCGGGCGCCGGGCGTATCCCTGCGTATACTTCACGGACCAATTCCTTGTTATCGAAATGTTCCTCAGGGGCATAGGCCCAAAAGTCCTTGCGCACCCGTTCGTGGATCCGCTCCGCGAACGCCTCCGCCAACCGGTCCGCCAGCGCCTTGAGCAGAATGCTGTTGTAGTCGTCGTGGTTTGCTTCAAAGCGGGCCACATGCTCGTCGATGCCAATCCCGGCGGTTACCGCAAACGCCCCGAGGTAGTCCGGGATTCCCGTTTCCTTGGGGGCGATGAAATCCGCCAGACATTGGTTGGGCTTGCCCGGGGGTTTCTGTTTCTGCTGACGCAAGTGATGCAGGGTGATCAACACCTCGGTCCGTGATCCATCGGTATACACCTCGATATCATCATCACCGACCGTGTTGACCGCAAATAATCCAATCACCCCGCGAGCCTGTAACCAACTTTCCGCAATGATCCGGTCCAGCATCCCCATGGCATCGTCCAACAGGCTCTTTGCCTGCTCACCGACGACTTTATCGTCCAATATCTTCGGGTAACTTCCCACCAATTCCCAGGTGCGGAAAAAGGGTGTCCAGTCGATGTAGTCCCGGAGTTCCGATAAGGGGTAGTCATCAAAAACTTTCAACCCCGGCTGTTTGGGAACGGGCGGCATATATCCTTCCCAAACAACGGGAGTCTTATTGTTGCGCGCTTCTGCCAGTGTCAGCCATTGGGTTTTATCGTGTTTGCGTTTATGCCGTTCCCGCACCACGTGGTAGTCTTTTTTTATAGATTTGATGTAGTCGTGTTTGTGCTCTTCGCTCATCAGTTTCTGGGCGACACCCACGGCACGCGAGGCATCTTTGACGTAGACCGTGGAAGCACTGTAATGGGGCTCGATCTTTACCGCCGTGTGCACCCGTGAAGTAGTCGCCCCGCCAATCAGCAACGGTACCTGGAATCCCTCCCGCTCCAACTCCCTGGCCATATGGGCCATTTCGTCCAACGACGGGGTGATCAGGCCCGATAGCCCGATAATATC
>JAZFSS010000167.1:0-4187 GCA_036446275.1 Gammaproteobacteria bacterium
GCCTCGGCAATGGGCGTCGCGCGAATGCCCACACAGGGATCGTGTCGCCCCGTAGTAGCCACCTCCACCGGCTCCCCTTTTACATTCACCGTCCGACCCGGCAAACGGATACTGGAGGTAGGCTTCAAGGCGATACTGGCAACAATATCTTGCCCCGACGAAATACCACCTAATACCCCGCCGGCCTGGTTACTCAAGAAACCTGCCGGGGTGATTTCATCCCGGTGCTCGGTGCCCTTTTGGCTGACACTGGCAAAACCGGCACCGAGCTCCACACCTTTCACGGCATTGATACTCATAAGCGCGTGGGCGATCTCCGCATCCAAGCGGTCAAAGATGGGTTCGCCAAGCCCCGGCGGAACTCCGCGAGCAATCACGGTAATTCGCGCCCCAATGGAGTTCCCTTCCTTGCGCAAGGCATCCATATAGGTTTCCAGCTCGGCTACCCGAGCCGGATCGGGGCAAAAAAACGGATTCTGGTCCACCGAGCTTAAATCTCTGGGCTCCAGTTCCAGGGGGCCTAACTGGGCCAGGTAACCATGGATCTCGATTCCCTGACTGGTCCGGAGGTACTTCTTGGCGATTGCACCGGCCGCTACGCGCATAGCGGTTTCCCGCGCCGACGAACGACCACCGCCCCGGTAATCCCGAAAACCATATTTTTGTTGGTAAGTATAGTCGGCGTGGGCGGGCCGGAACCGATCCATAATCTTCGCATAGTCCCTGGGACGCTGGTCCATGTTATGGATCAGCAGACCAATAGGTGTCCCCGTGGTGCGTCCTTCAAATACGCCAGACAGTATTTGCACCTCATCGGTCTCCCGCCGTTGGGTGGTATGGCGCGACTTGCCGGGCTTGCGGCGGTCCAAATCGTGCTGCAAATCGGCTTCAGACAGCTCCAACCCCGGGGGACAGCCGTCCACGACGCAGCCCAGCGCCAAGCCATGGCTTTCTCCGAACGAGGTAACGCTAAACAGTTTTCCAAAGGTATTGCCGGACATAGGCGCCATTGTAGCGTGTTCGATATCCGACGTCCTCAAGGTCTGGTGCCGGGCGCCGATAGTCTTATTGGAGCCACCCTAAACTATCGGATAAGGCAACCGGTGAGCGAAGACAACCCCAAACGCGGTCCCCGCATCGGCAGTTACCTAGGCCAGCCGATTTTCGAATATATCCACAACCAATTCGGCACCTACATCTTCGATCGTATCGGTCAATGTGTAGACAATGAATACTCACTGGATCAGCTGGAAAAAGATGAAGTGCTGATGTCCCCCGGGCTGATTTACAAATTGCGTTAGTTCGGTTTAAAAAATCTGACGCCTGCCTCGGTCGGGCGGGAATTTTTATGCACCGTCTTGCCTGAGGCCATTACGGTGTGTCGTATTAATAATCCGCAGCAAATACTTAAACGGCAGCGCCTCTAAATCCAGGCTTTCCACCAGCGACATGAACGGCAAATCTTCATTGGGGTGTCGCGCTCCGTCTCCGTCAGTACTGACCTGAAATAGACTTCCGGCAGGTCGGCGGGCAAATGCAGCGCGTACGGCACCAATGCCGCAGCATCATCTAGTGCGGTTTTCGTGCCATGACCAAACACCAGTTTGGCTTCTGCCAAGCGGCTCGTCCCCCAGCGAATAAAATCCGCCCCGGTCGCCAAACCATGAGTATCCTGATCATTACTGCTTATAAATTGAGACCATTTTCACAGACAGGGCATAATAATGCATCAACGTCCTGGGGAACATGATCAGACTACTGCCTTTATGGGATAATGTGCCCCCATGAACCGATCAAACAGGAGTAAAATAGATTTACGCACGGGCATCAACATTGCAGCGGTGGTAGCCTTTGCAATTGTGATCGCGTCGAGCCTATGGTGGATACCGAGACAACCACATCCGCCGCAGTTGAAGCAGGCCACCCGGCTGCCGGAGCCGTTACTGCTACCATCTTTCCAACTAGTCGATCAGCACGGTGCTGAATTCACCAGGGCAAGCCTGCGTAAACACTGGAGCTTGCTGTTTTTCGGTTACACCCATTGTCCTGATGTCTGCCCCACCACAATGTTTACCCTGCAAAAAACGGCTCGGCAGTTGCACAATACGCAGCTGTTCGGCGGCGCTGTACAGTTTGTGCTGGTGTCAGTGGATCCGGAAAGGGATACCCCGGAACATCTGGCCCGATTCGTATCGTACTTTAATAAAGACTTCATCGGAATCACCGGGGCACCACAGGCCATCGACGATCTCACTAGGCAGCTGGGAATTATGTATGCCAGGCCGGAAGCCCCGTCAAGCGATAATTATTTGGTCGACCACAGCGCGTCCATACTGCTGGTAGACCCTCAAGCTAGGTTCTATGCGGTATTTTCTCCGCCGCACCTGGCCGGCAATCTTGCCTCGGATCTGAAAAAACTAAGTAATTATTACGCACAGACCTTATGAAGCCCATGACAAACATATTTGTACTCGTCGGCTTACTGGTCGTTAACCCGGCCGTGGCCGCGGAAGGACCGCTACTACTGGATAATTTTTGGATTCGGGAGAGTCCGCCGGCTTCCCAAGTTCTAGCTGGATACGGTCGGATTCATAACTCTTCCTCAAATCCATACGTTCTGACAGGCGCGACCAGCGAAACCTTTAATCGGATTGAGATCCACCGCACCACCATCCTTGCAGACATAGTGCGTATGGCCCCACAACACAAAATCTTGATTAAACCGGGAGAATCACTGGTATTCGAGCCCAATAGTTACCATTTTATGTTGCTCGGTCCCAACAGCCGTTTGCAGGCAGGTGACATCGTTACGCTAACCCTGCAGTTTGATAATGGAGTGAACCAAGAGGTCGCCATGCGAGTCCGTTCGGCCTCGGAAATCGAAGAATAGGCCTACCGACTCGTGGCTTCCGGAGGCGGCAAGGGGATATCCATAGGCGATTATCTGAAATCGCTGCCGCTTTACCTACTACCCCACCATTTACTATCGCGGATTGTCCTTAGAGCCGCCCGCTGGCGATTTGCACCATGGAAAAATATGCTAATCCGCTGGTTTATACGGCGCTACGACGTAGACCTTGCGGAGGTGGCCGAACAAAACCTCGATGCTTACACCAACTTCAATAGTTTTTTTATCCGGGCGCTACGGCCTGATACTCGGCCTGTCAATAGGACTCCAGGGGTAATCTGCAGCCCGGCAGACTGCACCGTTAGCCAGTTAGGGCACATTAAGTCGACCGGCATCCTGCAAGCCAAAGGCAGAGATTTTTCCGTTACGGAACTAGTAGGCGGGGACGCGGTACGGGCCGCACTGTTCGAAAATGGGGATTTTGCCACCCTGTATCTTTCTCCGAAAGATTATCACCGGGTCCATATGCCCTACGCCGGCCGGTTAATTGAATCGGTTTATGTTCCGGGCCGGCTGTTTAGTGTTGCGGCCCATACAACGCGGACCATACCCAAGCTGTTCGCACGCAATGAACGGCTCGTGACAATATTTGAAACCGAGGTTGGCCCAATGGCGGTTATTTTGGTAGGCGCGATCTTTGTTGCCTGCATCGAGACCGTATGGGGAGGCACCGCCACTCCGCCCCACGGCAAGCAGATTCGCGTGCAGCGCTACCCTAGCAATGGTAACGACGTTATCCAACTCGACACCGGTGATGAATTGGGACGGTTTAATATGGGCTCTACGGTGGTCCTGCTATTTGGCCCTGAGCGTATCGCGTGGCATGCAAGCCTATCCGAAGAATCACCATTGCAGATGGGCCGACCGATCGGCAACTGTATTCGACAAGGTGATAGCGGCTGGAACTGGCCCAGATAGGCTGCCATTACCCCTATTCGGGTTTAGGGGTTTCCTGGGTGAGCAGTTGTACAACCAGGTTAACCTAAGGGCTGGATCTCCGTTACTACAAGATAGTGGCCAAATCCCGGTCCTGCATGGAGACACATCATGAAAAAACTTGTCTTAGCGCTTAGCACCGGCATTCTCGCGGCAACCTTGTGCGGCACATCGGCATTGGCAGGAAGTTACAGCAAATTTACGTTTGGAGTTGGTAGCAGCCCGCACTACAGTGTTGATCATTCCCGGCACCATCATCGTTATCGGCACCACGATCAACATCGCGGATATCATAGAAATTCTGGAAATCCGGCTTACTATAATCGCCACGGACACAGGCATG
>JAZFSS010000168.1:0-5258 GCA_036446275.1 Gammaproteobacteria bacterium
GCGGCGCCTTGCCGGTCCTCTTACTCCTGTAGCTACACCGCTTTTCTGGAAATGTTATGCGCGGGTGTGCGCCATGAGGAGTACCCATGACCAACTATCAAATCGCCGCTAGCGTCGGCCTGCTGTTGTGTTTTTTTTCTAGTTCCGTCAATGCAGCTGAAACCGTTGCCGACTCTATTTTGGTTACGGCAACCCGCACTGCGCGAACGGCGAACGAAACTCTGGCTTCCGTCACTGTCATCGGCCGGGAAGAAATCGAACGTTCCCAAGCGCAGGACGTCGCCGGCCTGTTACGGCTGTACGCCGGCCTGGAAATCTCCCGGAATGGCGGTCCCGGGCAATTGACCACCTTGTTTACCCGGGGTACCGACAGCAATCAAACCCTGGTATTGCTGGACGGCGTGCGCATCAATCCTGGCACCATCGGCGGCGCGCCACTGCAAAATATCAATCTGGCGTTAATCGATCGCGTAGAGATCGTACGAGGCCCCCGCTCCACACTGTACGGCTCCGATGCCATTGGTGGCGTGGTGCAGATTTTTACGCGCCGCACCACCCATGGAACATCGGGAAGCGCCTATCTGGGTACCGGCAGTGACAGTACCCACTCGGGTGGCGCATCGTTGCAAGGTGTAAAGAACGACCTTCGGGCTGGCATCGACATAGGGTACCTAAAAAGTGATGGCTTTTCCCCGCGCACAGATTCCAACATCGATCGCGGCCACGATAACCTCAGTACCAATATGTATCTCGGCTATGGTGCCCCCCGGTGGGACGCGGAGCTTAGTTACTGGAGCGCCGAAGGCAATACCGAGTATCTGGACTTTTTTCTGGCTCCCCTGGATCAGGATTTCGAAAACAACGTAACCGCCTTAACGGTCCGGGCGACGTCCGGAGGTATTTGGGTACCGACATTAAAATTAAGCCATATGGAGGAGGACATCCGGCAACAACAAAACAATGACTTTACCCGTACCCGCCGCAATATTCTGGACTGGCAGAACGATATCGCGTTCGACGACCACCATCTGATAACCACTGGGCTGTATCTGCTTAGAGAGAAAACCGATTCTCTATCGTTTGGCACCGGCTTCGATGAAGATACCGATGTGGATGCCGTGTTTGCCCAGGATCAAATGCAGTTCGGTCGGCATCAATTACTGGTTGCCGGTCGTTATACGGATCATGATAGTTTCGATAATGAAAGCACCTGGAATCTGGCCTATGGCTACCAGATTAATCCGACAACACGGATGTTTACAAGCATAGGAACGGCGTTCCGGGCCCCGGACGCATCGGATCGATTCGGGTTTGGCGGCAACCCGAATCTGAATCCGGAGAAATCCCGTAATATTGAAGTGGGGATCCAACACCAAATCGGTGCTCAACATTCCCTGCACATAACGGCGTTCTGGAACGATATTGATGATCTTATCGTTTTTAATGACCCCGACGGCTTTTTAGGCCCCATTGCGGGCAAGAACGAGAATGTCGAAGACGCCCGTATCCGTGGTATCGAAGCCCAATACGCGTTACGGCGGCAAAACTTTTCTATGCGGATTGAAGCCACTATACAAGACCCTGAGAACCGGGATACCGGTAACAATTTGGCACGCCGGGCGGAACGCAACATCACCGCTACCGCCTACTACAATTTCGGACGCTTCGAAGCAGGTCTTGAGTGGCTGGCCAGCAGTGATCGAAGGGACTCGGATTTCAGTAACGCAGAACTTCCCGGCTATGGACTGGTAAACGTCAACCTGCGTGTGCCCCTTACCAAGGAACTGACCGTGCAGGGCAAAATTGAAAATCTTTTTGACAAGAAATATTTTCTGGCCGATAACTTTAACAGCCAGGATCGGGCCTTTTACCTAACCCTTCGTTATCAACCACAGGCCAAACAGTTCTAGTGACTCGCTCATTACCACACTTTATGGGACTTTCCATCGGCCTGCATTTGCTGATGGCTGGCCTGTGGCAGGATGTGCCCATGCCGTCTCTAGGAATCCCGAACTATGCATTGCAAGTCACTCTGGAAGAGGAACAGTCCCAAGGTTCCGAATACACGACCGTGGCACCGGCAATGCGAGCTGCGCCACGGTCGAGACCAACAAGCCCTCAAATAAGGAAAAAGTCTCCGGTACCTGCCTCTGTGAGCCGGAGCCATCACGATCACGGCGACCGAGTACTCGTTCTGGCACACAAAGCGCCAACAGCCAATCGAAAAAAGGCACCGGCTGCCCACGTGGCTGCGGCAAACCTAAGCATAGATGATAAGCCTACTGACCCGGCGCCACTGAGCACACCACGCGGTGAAAATTCTTCCTTCACCACTCCCGGATCACAAGTTCAGGAACACGCCGGCAGAATCAGCGCCGCCGTAAAAAAGCGGCTAGCCGCCTACTTCGAGTACCCGCTTATGGCACGCCTCCGTGGCTGGGAAGGGGAAGTCCTATTGAGTGTACACCTGGACCCCAACGGGTCCATGTATAACATAGAGGTAACGCGGTCCTCCGGGTATGGGGTACTGGACCGTTCCGCCCTGAAGTCGGCTAAAAAAGCCAAGGGTGTTCCAGCGGTGATCGGTTGGCTGGCAGGCCGGCATTTTGATATGGTAGTGCCTATCCATTACCAACTTATCGGTAGTTAAATGATTGGTTATGGGACACCGTTTATCCAAAATTTATACTCGCACCGGTGACCAAGGCACCACGGGCCTGGGTGACGGATCCCGTGTAGACAAGGATTGTCTGCGGGTGGAAACCTTTGGTACCGTGGACGAGCTAAACAGCGCCATCGGTGTAGTGCTGGCCCATCCCGTCCCGGAATCGGTACGAGAATGTCTCACACGGGTTCAGCATGATCTGTTTGATCTGGGCGGTGAGCTATGTCTTCCGGGCCACACAGTCATTGACGAGAACCATGTCAAGCGGCTGGAAGAAATCCTCGATGTGTTCAACAAGGACCTCCCCAAACTAAAAGAGTTCATCCTGCCGGGCGGTAATCACGAGGCCGCCGCATGCCATCTCGCACGCACCATATGCCGGCGTGCGGAACGGCGCATGGTTAATTTTAACCACAGCGAGCCTGTCAATCCCCCAGCCATTGTCTATTTGAATCGCTTGTCCGATCTATTGTTCGTAATTGCACGAGTATTGACACGAGCTTCCGGTGGTAGTGAGGTCCTCTGGAAGCGCGACTTCTAGTCAAGTATCTGCTGAGGCCATAACCACGCTGCGCCCCGGACCCCGCTGGAATCACCATGTTTGGCCTGCACCAAGCGCGTGTCCACGCGGTCAGAAAATACATAGTTTCCCCAGCATCCCGGCACCTGCTCGTATAAGCAATGTATCTGTGACAAGCCGCCACCGAGCACGATCACCTCCGGATCCAGCACGTTAATAATACCGGCCAAGGCGCGGGCCAACCGGTCCACATATCGTTCCATTGTAGCAATCGCGTCCGCCTCCCCATCGGCGGCTGATGCGGCAATTTCCTTCGCTGTGATGGTTACATTGGCTCGCCGCTGGTGGTCTTGCGCCAGCCCCGGCCCCGATAAAAAGGTCTCGATACAACCCTTTTTACCGCAATAACAAGGCGGGCCAGGCAATTCATCCCCTTGCGGCCAGGGCAGAGGATTGTGACCCCATTCACCGGCAATGGCATTGGGTCCCGCCAGCAACCTTTCATTCACTACAATCCCGCCACCGGTACCAGTGCCGACGATGACACCGAATACGGAACGGGCACCTTCTGCCGCACCGTCCGTGGCCTCCGACAAGGCGAAACAATCAGCATCGTTGGCCAAACGTACCGGCCGCCCCAGGCACCGCTCTAAATCCTGAGCCAATGGCTGTCCGTTTAAACATTGGGAATTGGAATTCTTGATGCAGCCAGTGGCCGGGGACAAGGCGCCGGGGGTCGCCACCCCTACCGAGGCCCGTGTGCCGAGTTCTGTTTCCAAACCGAATACCAGATCTTTGATGGTGCCCAAGATACCCTGGTAATCGTCACTAGGCGTCGGCGCGCGTTGCCGCAATACAATTTGACCACGGGCATCCATCGCAATGGCCTCAATCTTAGTACCACCCAGATCAATCCCAATGCGCGTGGTCGTCAGCACTACCGGCGCGCCCTATCCACGGCTGCGCAGAGTCTTTCGGCACCCTCCAGGACCCTTGGTCCCGCACGATGAATCAGATCGACCGGTATGCCGTATATTTGCCTTTTTTTTACCGCCGGAATGGTCTGCCAGGGATCCCATTGCAATTTCAAATCCGCCGCCTCATTGCCGGGATACTCACTATATAAAATCACCTCTGGCGCCAGGTTGATCACCGCTTCCCGGGAGACGCTGGGCGCTAAGCTCGATAATTTACCAAACAGATTGCGTCCACCACAAAGCTCAAGGAGCCCGCTGATCAAATGTTCGCCATTAATGGTCATAAGCGGACGACCGGCCACTTGAAAAAAAACGCTCACGGTTTCTCTGCCGGCGTATTCAGCGCGCAAGGCCGCCAAATGATCTCGAAACATTTTTGCCCTTTTCCCAGCGGTTTCAGGGGTTCCGGCCAGTGTGCCAAGGGATTCCAGCTGCCGGGGTATATCTTCCGGTTGACGAGGTTCAGAAATAAACAAGGGGATACCAAATTTCCGCAAGGCCTCCAGATCGGCGGCTTGGTTGCCGCTGCCCCAGGCAACCACCAGGTCTGGTTTGAGCATCACAATCCGTTCCCGGTCCAACCTTACTGAGTCACCAATGCGGGGCAATGCCCGGGCTGCCGGTGGATAATCGCTAAACTCCGTTACTGCCACGATCCTGTCTCCAGCCCCCGCGGCAAATAGCAATTCGGTAACGTGAGGCGCAAGACTGATTATGCGCCGGGCCGGCTGGCTTAGTTGAATTTTTTGTCCCGTATCGTCGATTGCGGAAACGGCCGCGACACAAGCACCGAAACAATCCCAGCTCAATAAGGCCAACAAAAAAAATGGGGGGCAATTAGAATGGCGCTTTCTTAAACCTAAAATATGCAAAACTGCATCACCTGCGTAATTCCGTCATTCCGGCGAAGGCCGGAATCCAGGAGGCCAGCAAAAACCACTGGATTCCGGCCTTCGCCGGAATGACGAACGTTTTCTGCTTAAGTATGTGCAATTCGGGTCAAACCAGAATTTTCTGAACCGTAATGCAGGGAAACTACGTTATCAGCTGCAAAATTTCAGTCTAACCACGTTTTTCTGAAGTCTGATATCCGTTT
>JAZFSS010000169.1:0-10387 GCA_036446275.1 Gammaproteobacteria bacterium
GATTCAATCGACCCAGCGTTATCTTATCAATCCCGCGCGCCCCGAGGTTTTCAAGTTAGCTTTTTTCATCATGCCTTCGTATTGGTGCGACATCATATGCGCCTGAACTTGGGCTATAAAATCCATCACCACGATTACAATAATCAGCAAGGAAGTGCCACCAAAATAGAAGGGCACATTCCAATAAAGGATCAGGAACTCTGGTAACAGGCACACCGATGTTACATACAGTGCGCCAGCCATCGTAAGCCGCGTCATAACAGAGTCTATGTATCTTGCGGTCTGTTCCCCCGGACGTATTCCCGGAATAAAAGCACCGGAACGTTTTAGATTATCTGCTGTTTCACGTGCGTTAAAAACCAGTGCCGTATAGAAAAAGCAGAAAAATATAATGGCTATGGAGTAAAACAGCACGTAAAGTGGCTGCCCCGGCGATATCATAGCAGTAATATCACGCAACCACTCCATCCCTTCCGTATTTCCAAACCAGCTACCCAATGTAGCTGGAAACAAAATTATGGCGGAGGCAAAAATCGGCGGTATTACGCCGGCCATATTCAGCTTAAGAGGCAAGTGTGTGCTTTGCCCTGCATAGATCTTACGTCCCTGTTGTTTTCTTGCGTAGTTTACTGTGATCCGCCTTTGCCCGCGCTCTACAAAGACCACGAATCCTGTTACTAGAATCGCCACCGCAAACAACACTAAGATGGCTATAGACGACATTTCGCCAGTACGACCTAGTTCCAAGGTACCCCCGATGGCGGACGGCAAACCAGCGACGATGCCCGCGAATATAATGATCGAAATACCATTGCCTAGACCTCGTTCAGTAACCTGTTCTCCCAGCCACATTAGAAACAGCGTACCCGTCGCCAAAGTTACCACTGCAGTGAGCACAAAGGCGGGCCCCGCAATCACCACCAGTGGCGCCCCTCCGAACTGCTGCCCTTGCAGTCCAGCCGCTACCCCGAATCCCTGTAATGTCGCTAGTAATACAGTTCCGTAACGCGTGTACTGGGTAATCTTTCGCCGACCTGTCTCTCCTTCTTTTTTTAATTCCTGCAGAGTCGGGACTGTATAACTAGCTAACTGCATGATGATCGAGGTAGAAATATAGGGCATGATTCCCAACGCGAATATGGACAGGCGCTTCAGGGCACCGCCGGAAAACATATTGAACATTTCCAGGATGGTGCCGCGCTGCTGCTCGAACAGACCCTCTAATACTGCCGAATCAATACCCGGGATCGGAATAAAGGAGCCAATGCGAAACACCATCAGCGCCATAACGACAAATAATAGCCGCTGGCGAAGTTCCTTCAGCTTGCTAATATCGCCGACAGCAGCAACAATAGACGCGCCTGGAGCAGCCATTTAATCCTCGATCTTGCCGCCCGCCGCTTCAATCGCCTGGCGAGCTCCCTTAGTAACCAGAATCCCTTGCACTGTCACCGCTTTATCCAGCGTTCCTGAGACGATTACCTTCGCCTGCTTCGTCTGCAAGGGCACGAGATTGGCCTGCTTTAAGGTAGCAAGGGAAACCACTTCACCCTCAACCTTAGCAAGCTCGTGCAGCCTCACCTCCGCCCGGGTCGCGGCCTTGCGAGAGCGGAAACCAACCTTTGGTAAGCGCCGCTGCAGCGGCATCTGACCGCCCTCAAAACCGACTTTATGGTAACCACCGGAACGGGAACGTTGGCCCTTGTGGCCACGACCACCGGTTTTGCCCGATCCCGAACCAATGCCGCGACCTACGCGATTTTTCGTCTGTTTACTGCCCGGGGCCGGCTTTAATTTATTCAATCTCATTTCAGGCCTCTTCCACCCTTAATAGGTAATTGACCCTATTGATCATGCCACGGTTTTCCGCAGTATTGTCCACTAGCACACTATGTCGAATACGGCGCAATCCTAAACCGTGAACGCAAGCCTGCTGGGCACTACGGCGCCCCGCAATACTACGCACTAATGTGACCTTGAGTTTTTTTGCTTTAGCCATTACCAACTCAACCTAATATATCATCCACCTTCATGCCACGCTTGGCAGCAATTTCCTCTGGCGACGCCATTTTCTCCAGTCCACGCATGGTCGCGCGAACAACGTTGATTGCATTATTGGAACCAACGCACTTTGCAAGCACATCGTGCACACCCAACACTTCAAATACAGCCCGCATTGCACCGCCCGCAATGATCCCGGTACCCGTCGTGGCCGGCTGCATGAAAATTTTAGCTGCACCGTGCCGGGCCGTTATCGGATATTGCAAAGTGTTCCCGTTCAAACGCACGGTCTTCATATTCTTGCGCGCATTCTCCATCGATTTTTGGATTGCTATCGGAACCTCACGTGCCTTGCCATATCCAAATCCAACCTTACCTTCACCGTTACCGACCACCGAAAGTGCCGAAAAACCAAATTGCCGACCGCCTTTGACAACCTTTGCCACACGATTAATAGTGATTAGCTTCTCAAGTAGGCCGTCGCCTTCCGCCTGTGTATTTACGTTTGCCATAACTATAACCCTTAAAACTGAAGACCATGTTTACGGGCGGCTTCCGCCAGCGCCTTCACACGCCCATGGTACTTAAAACCAGAACGATCAAACGCTACTTTAGTAATTCCCGCAGCCTTGGCCTTTTCTGCAATTGCCTTACCAACCGCAGCGGCAGCAGTAGTATTACCAGTAGCATTCAACTGCTCACGCAAGCTCCGCTCCACCGTCGAGGCACAAGCAACCACCCGGCCGCCGCTCGGTGCAATGACTTGCGCATAAATATGCCGCGGTGAGCGGTAGACACACAAGCGGTGGGCACCCAGCTCTCGGATCTTTGCCCGTGCCTTGCGGGTACGACGTATGCGGGATGTTTTCTTATCCATATTTAGTACTCATACCCCATTACCAGACAACTAACATAGCACCTTTTATATAAGCTCAAGTGGATCCCCTGCCGGCCCGCAACACAGCGCTACTTCTTCTTCGCTTCCTTTCGGACAATGATCTCGTCTTTGTACTTTACGCCTTTACCTTTATATGGCTCCGGCGGACGAAATGCCCTAATCTTGGCCGCCACTTGACCAACCTGTTGCTTGTTCGCACCTCTAATTACAACCTCTGTCTGGCTCGGAGTCTCTGCAGTAATTCCATCAGGCAACTCAAAATTGATAGGATGGGAAAACCCCAAGGTGAGATTAATCACCTTACCTTGAGCCTGGACACGATAACCTACACCGACCAACTCCAGCTTGCGTTCAAACCCCTCACTGACACCAACCACCATATTGTTAACAAGAGATCTTGTCGTTCCGGACAATGCCCGGGCAGCAATGGTCTTTTCCGTTGCCGTAAATGTTAACGTTCCTGTATCCTGAACCATCTCTACCAATTCAGGAATCGTGTGCTCTAATGTGCCTTTCGGCCCCTTGACAGCGACATGCCTACCATCAACAGTGATCTCCACTCCCTTGGGAATCGTGACTGGTTTTTTGGCTACCCTGGACATACCTCAACTCCGCTACGACACAACGCACAGAACTTCGCCACCGTGGCCGGCAGCCCGAGCCGCCCGGTCACTCATCACACCCTGGGAAGTGGAAATAATGGCGATACCTAAACCACCAAGCACCTTCGGTAGTGCGTCTTTTCCCTTATAGATGCGCAAACCTGGACGGCTGACCCGCTCAATGCGATCGATTACAGGCTTACCCTCATAATATTTCAATGTAATTACCATTTCCGGCTTGTTATCAACATCCTGCACTTCAAAGTCCACGATATAACCTTCGTCCTTAAGTACCTTGGCTATAGATTGCTTAGCCTTGGACGAGGGCATAGTTACCTGCACCTTGCCAACCATCTGGCCATTACGGATACGGGTTAACAAATCCGAGATCGGGTCCGTCATCGTCATTACAGATTCCTCGCCAGTTAAATCAGCTTCTGCTTTTATTCAACATTACCAGCTTGCCTTCACAAGGCCCGGTATGTCCCCACGCATTGCTGCTTCGCGAACCTTATTGCGGCATAGTCCAAACTTGCGATACACCGCATGAGGACGGCCAGTAATTCTGCAGCGACGCTGACCTCTTGTCGGGCTCGCATTACGTGGTAATTTCTGCAACCCCAGTTGTGCTGCTGCCCGCTCTTCAGAACTTGCATTTGAATTTTTAATTGTCGCCTTTAGAGTAGCTCGCTTTTCCGCGTACTTCTTAACAGTACGAGTACGTTTCAGTTCACGTTGTATGATCGAAAGCTTTGCCATATCAGCCCCTCATGTCCGAAGCGGAAAATTAAACGCCCTTAGCAAGGCACGCGCCTCATCATCGGTGCGCGCACTAGTAGTAATCGTAATATCCATGCCCCGCAATGCGTCTATCTTGTCGTAATCAACTTCAGGGAAAATAATCTGTTCTCTAACACCAATGCTGTAATTACCGCGCCCATCAAAGGCTTTCGCGCTCAAACCCCTGAAATCCCGTATCCGGGGGATCGCAATATTGATTAGCCGATCTAAGAATTCGTACATGCGTTTTCTGCGTAACGTAACCTTGCAACCGATCGGCCAGCCCTCTCGGACTTTAAATGCCGCCACCGATTTGCGAGCCTTTGTTATGACCGGTTTTTGACCTGCAATCTTAGTCATATCATCCACCGCATGCTCTATCACCTTTTTATCACCTATGGCTTCACCCACACCCATATTCAAGGTCACCTTGGTGATACGCGGCACCTGCATAGGATTTTTGTAGCCCTTCTGCTCTATAAGCTGCTTGACTACTGTACTTTTATAATGCTCCGCTAACCTAGCCATCGCTAATTCTTGCCCGTCTAAATATCTACAACTTCATTATTCGACTTGAAATAGCGGACCTTATGCCCGTCTTCAAGCACCCGAATACCGATGCGATCACCCTGCTTCGTCTGCGGGTTATACAGCATGACATTAGAAAGATGGATCGACGCCTCTTTCTCTAAAATTCCACCGCTAATCCCGCGCGCCGGATTTGGCTTTGTGTGGCGCTTAACAATGTTCACATTTTCCACGATTAAGCGCTCGCGTGGAAGCAGTCGCAAGACCGCGCCACGTTTTCCCTTGTCTTTTCCGGCAATGACCATCACTTCATCGCCCTTTTTGATTCTCTGCATAACACGTAACCTCTGAATCAGAGTACCTCTGGCGCTAATGAAATAATTTTCATGAAGCGCTCGCTGCGCAACTCGCGTGTCACTGGTCCGAATATACGAGTACCAACAGGTTGCATCTGTGGAGTCAACAACACCGCCGCATTGCTGTCAAAACGGATAACAGAACCGTCCGGCCGCCTGACACCTTTACGGGTGCGCACAACAACAGCATTATAGATTTCTCCCTTCTTCACCTTGCCCCTTGGAATCGCCTCTTTAACACTCACCTTGATGATATCCCCAATCCCTGCATACCTCCGCTTTGAACCACCCAATACCTTTATGCACTGGATACGGCGAGCTCCACTATTGTCAGCGGCAACGAGCACTGTTTGCATCTGAATCATGGTTCTTATCCGATCCTAATTAAAAAGACGCCTGCCCATCGACTAAACCGCCCGCCCAATTACTTTGACAAGCTTCCATGCCTTGGTTTTGGAAATAGGTCTGCATTGCTCAATTGACACCAAGTCCCCTTCCTGACATACGTTATTGGCATCGTGTATATGCACCTTACTGGAACGCCGAATATATTTTCCGTATAGCGGGTGCTTAACCAAACGTTCCAATACCACGGTCGCCGTCTTATCCATCTTACTGCTGACTACGCGACCACTTACTACGCGTGCAATTTTATTTGTCTCACTCATGCCGCGCATCCTTATTTATTTTCTCACTAAGAACCGTTTTAATCCTGGCGATATCATGGCGAACTTTTTTCACCTGATCTGGCCGCGCTAATTGGCCGATACCTTTTTGCATACGCAAGTTAAACTGTTCACGCAACAGGTCATTCATCTCTGCGCGAAGTTCCTGGGGAGTGCGATTTCGAAGCTCACTAGCTTTCATTACATTACCGTCCGCACCACAAATATTGTCTGGACCGGAAGCTTAGCCGCCGCCAAACGAAAGGCTCTCCGTGCCACTTCTTCCGGAACACCCTCAATTTCATACAATACGCGGCCGGGCTGCACCTTGGAGACCCAATACTCGACGCCGCCTTTACCTTTGCCCATGCGCACTTCCACGGGCTTCTTCGTAATCGGAACATCCGGGAAAATGCGAATCCACAGCTTGCCACCACGCTTTACGTGACGCGTAACCGCACGACGCGCGGCCTCGATCTGGCGGGAGGTTAGCCGCCCGCGGGTCGTCGCCTTCAGCCCATACTCTCCAAAGCTCACGCGATTACCCGAAAAGGCCATACCACGATTTCGACCTTTTTGCTGCTTGCGGAACTTAGTTCTCTTTGGTTGTAACATATCTTACTAACCTATTCGTTTACCAGCCTGCTAAGTGGCCCCTGCGGATTCCGTCTCTACGGCCTCTTCCGCCGCATCAAATACTTCACCTTTAAAAACCCACACCTTGACACCGATAATCCCATAGGTTGTGCGTGCCTCCGCCAAGCCATAGTCGATATCCGCACGTAGCGTGTGCAGAGGCACGCGGCCTTCGTGATACCACTCTCTACGGGCAATTTCTGCACCGTTCAAGCGCCCAGCGACATTTATCCTGATACCCAGCGCTCCAAGCCTCATGGCATTACCTACAGCTCGCTTCATTGCCCGTCTAAACATAATGCGCCGTTCTAGCTGTTGCGCAACACTTTCAGCCACCAATTGTGCGTCTAATTCCGGTTTGCGAATTTCGGTTACGTTTACGTGAACCGGAATCCCCATAATGCTGGACACTTCCTTGCGTAGAGCTTCTATATCTTCACCTTTCTTACCAATTACAATCCCAGGCCGCGCCGAATGAATCGTAATTACGGCATTGCGGGCCAGACGTTCAATTTGAATTCTGCTTACCGATGCATGGGATAAGCGTTTTCTCAGGAAATCCCTGATCTCTAAATCAGTATTCAAATAATTCGCAAAGTCCTTGGAATCCGCATACCACTTGGATGTCCAATCCTTGACTATTCCTAATCTTATACCAATTGGATGTACTTTCTGTCCCATAGTTTTCTCTAGTATTGCCGGTATGCGACCTTAGGTTATAGTGTTCCCGAATTAACGATCACCGACCGTCACCGTGATGTGGCTAGTGCGCTTCAAAATCCGGCTACCGCGGCCCTTGGCTCGAGCCCGCCACCTTTTGTGTGTGGGGCCCTCATTGACAGCAATAGCTGCAACTTTAAGCTCGTCAATATCAGCTCCTTCGTTATTCTCGGCATTAGCGATTGCCGACTCCAGTACCTTACGAATCAGGTGCGCGGCCTTCTTTGGGCTGAAAATCAGCACCTGAATGGCACGATCTACTCCAAGCCCACGAATCTGGTCCGCTACCAGGCGACATTTTTGAGCTGAAATAGCGGCATATTTTAGCGTGGCATCTACTTGCATCTGCGTCACCTATGCTTTTTTTGCCTTGCGGTCACCCGAGTGGCCCTTGAAGGTGCGGGTAGCAGCAAACTCGCCTAACTTGTGTCCTACCATATTCTCATTAACCAGAATCGGAACATGCTTGCGTCCATTATGTACAGCAATAGTCAATCCCACCATATCCGGCATCACCATTGAACGACGCGACCATGTCTTAATAGGTTTCCTACTATTGCTCGCAACCGCTTCATCCACTTTCTTCGCCAGATGGATGTCGATAAATGGGCCCTTCTTCACTGAGCGTGGCATAATTCCATCTCGTTATCTGTTTTTGACTGTACGGCGCCGTACGATCATATTGGTAGTGCGCTTGTTTTTGCGCGTCTTGTAACCTTTTGTAGGAACTCCCCAGGGACTTACCGGGTGGCGACCGCCCGCAGTACGGCCTTCGCCACCACCATGGGGATGATCCACCGGATTCATTGCTACACCACGCACCGTCGGCCGGACTCCACGCCAGCGTTTGGCTCCAGCCTTACCCAAGGACTGCAGACTATGCTCTGCATTACCCACCTCGCCGATAGTACAGCGGCACTCCGAACGCACTTTGCGAATTTCACCTGACCGTAGACGCAGGGTCACGTAATCACCTTCCCGTGCAACTAACTGAGATGATGTGCCTGCGCCCCGAGCCAGTTGCCCGCCTTTCCCCGGCTTCAGTTCCACACAATGAACCTGCGTACCCAAAGGAATATTACGCAGGGGCATTGCGTTGCCGGGCTTAATAGGCGCCAGAGGCCCACTCTGGATCTCCATTCCCGCCACAACGCCTTTCGGCGCCAGGATATACCGGCGTTCGCCATCTCCATATAGCACCAAAGCGATATTTGCGCTGCGGTTCGGGTCGTATTCGATACGTTCCACGCGCCCAGGAATACCGTCCTTGTTCCGCTTAAAATCGATGATGCGATAACGCTGTTTATGTCCACCACCTCGATGTCGGGTGGTAATGCGGCCCTGGTTGTTACGGCCGCCGGTGCGTTTCTTTTTATCCAACAATGGCCCGCAGGGTTCCCCTTTATAGAGTTCCGAATTCTTTACCCGGACAACAAAACGGCGCCCAGGGGATGTTGGTTTGCTTTTAACGATTGCCATTGTTTTTAAACCCTACGCGGTGCCGTCAAACTCGATCTCATGACCTTCCTGCAAGCTGACATATGCCTTTTTCCAATTTGGCCGACAACCAAAAGTCCGCCCAGAGCGTTTCACCTTGCCTCGCATATTCGCCACTCGCACACCGGCTACTTTCACTTTAAACAAGACCTCCACGGCATTACGAATTTCAGGCTTGCTTGCATTCGCCATCACTTTGAATACATATTGCCGGTCGCGATCGCCAATCCGGGTGGACTTTTCCGAAATAACCGGCGCCAACAGCACCTTCATTATACGTTCTTGGTTCATGCCAAATTCTTCTCGCACTGATGCAACGCAGCAACGGTCATCAACACCTTGTCGTACTTAATTAGACTGACAGGGTCTACGTTCTTTACGTCGGTAACATCCACATGGTGCAGATTGCGGGCCGCCAGATAGAGGTTATCATCAGGATCTTCACTAACGACCAATACGTTCTCGAGATCAAGCTCCTTTAACTTAGCTAACAGATCCTTGGTTTTCGGTGCTGCAACGGCAAACGACTCCACCAGTACCAGCCGATCCTGGCGTACCAACTCAGATAATATTGAACACATGGCATGGCGGTACATCTTTTTGTTTACCTTCTGGGAATAATCCCGTGGCCGTGCTGCAAAAGTTACCCCACCACCACGCCATAGCGGGCTACGAATAGTACCGGCCCGGGCACGACCCGATCCTTTCTGAGCCCAGGGTTTGGCGCCCCCACCTTGGGCATCGGAGCGGTTTTTCTGCGCCTTGGTACCTGCTCTCGCCTTGGCGAGATACGCTGTCACTACCTGGTGCACCAAACTCTCGTTAAACTTGCGGCCAAAGGTGCTCTCCGATACCTGAATGGGACTTGAGTTGCCATGAACCTGAAGCTCCATGACTATTTACCCCTGCCGGCCTTGGCCGCCGACCGCACGATTACGTCGCCACCCTTCGCGCCTGGCACAGCACCCTTCACCAGAAGTAAATTACGCTTGGTATCGACGCGAACTATTTCCAAATTCTGCACCGACCTACGTACGTTACCCATGTGGCCGGCCATTTTTTTACCCTTAAATACGCGGCCTGGGGTCTGACACTGACCAATAGACCCTGGGGCACGATGGGATAAGGAATTACCATGGGTTGCGTCTTGCATTTGGAAGTGGTGGCGCTTTATAACACCCGCAAACCCTTTGCCGATACTAGTACCTGTCACATCGACTATCTGCCCCACCTCAAACAGGTCCACCTTCAACTCGGCACCGACTTGTATGTCTTCGTTTTCGCCGGCACCCAAGCGGAACTCCCAAAGGCCGCGACCCGCCTCAACGCCGGCCTTTGCAAAATGGCCGGCCTGAGCCTTATTCACCAGTGAAGGCTTACGGCTACCGATGGTAACCTGCAGCGCGCGATAACCATCACGATCAGCAGACTTGACCTGGGTGACGCGATTCGGGGTTACTTCAATGACGGTAACCGGCACGGTAGCACCGTCCTCATTGAAGACCCGCGTCATTCCCGCCTTGCGACCTACTAATCCAATTGCCATCCTAATTCCTAATTCCTAATTCCTAATTCAATTTAATCTGAACATCCACACCCGCGGGCAAATCCAATTTCATCAAGGCATCCACCGTTTTGTCAGTAGGATCCACGATATCCATAAGCCGCTTATGAGTGCGAATCTCATACTGGTCCCGCGCATCC
>JAZFSS010000170.1:0-6479 GCA_036446275.1 Gammaproteobacteria bacterium
ATCATTACAAATATCAGCAGGGGTGGGATTTAGACCCAGTGCCGGCGCTTAACCCACAACATGGCTCGGATTACGTTTACAAAACAGTTGCGATGAAACTAGAGAAAGAGCGCTAGAAGGAACCTCTGATTAATTGAAATACCCTTGTCATTGCACCCCAAGAGTACTTCTTTAGGATGGCTATGCCATCCTTCAGGGCGCGAGCGCAGCGCGGCAATCCCCTAATTTAAAATCAGCCACTTAGAGATTGCTTCGTCACTGCGCCCCGGCTCTCGAGAGCGACGCTTTGCACGGAGACGGGGCGCGGCAGTGGCAAATGAAGCCGTTCCTTCCGGGGCGCTTGTGGCCGCTCCCGCGACTAGGCTACGCTCCCGTGTCACGGCCACTGCTCCTCGCAATGACGACACATCGGAGGTTCCCTAGGTTATCTTCTTACTCTATTCTTTTAATGCTTCCCGCTTTTTCTGCAGCCGTTGCTCCCTGGACTGCCCGTAGTTGAAGTCATAAAAAATTTCTTCCCAGTGTCCATACATAGGATTTGGCAGCACGATCCATTTTGAACCCCAGTATTCGAGGTATTTTTTCACCAGCTCGTTGCGAGCAGCGGGCGGCGACTTACTGCCATCCACAAAGTCTTCCAGGCTATCGCCGATAAGCAATAAGATCCGGTAGTGAACCGCTGCCATGGCACGATATTCACCTTTCTGCTTCCCGTTATCCAATAGCAGAGGGCTGCGTTCCTGTAATAGCGGCAATCCCAGTTTCTTAAGATTGGCCAGCGTACACTCCCTAAGCTCCTCTTTCCGTGCGCTGTAATAAAATATTGTGACTCCCTGACTTTGCGCATAGTCAAGAAACTTCTTCACCCCAGGCACCGCCGTCGCCCCCGCTTCCGCACACCAACGGTTAAAGGTTTCAACACTATATTGCCGGTAACGCTTGATAATACGGGCCTCGTAGCGCGTGTTGTCCAAAACCGTTTCATCCAAATCCAACATGATCGCGGCAGGCAAATCACCGTAAGAACCGGTTTGTTCCAAGGCGGCCGTCCAGTCGCGTTCCCGCAAGGCCATTTGCAATTGGGTCCGGGCAAGCCGGTAGATCTGGTTGGCTACGGCCACATATTCGGCCGATGATTGTTGCCACAACGTGGCATTTAGCATTTCGTGCCCGGCACTTGGCGCTTTCCCGGAACCACTCTTCCAGGAATCCAGGCTAAGCGCACTACAGGAAGCCAGCGCCCAAACACATGTAAGCGCCGCCACGACCAGGCGCCCTTGACCGGCGAAATTGCTTTGCAGTCTCCGACGGGCGGCCGCCAGGCTTGAAAACGCCAACCCATTACCCAGTTGAGGTACCATTAGGGTTCCCAGGGATGTTCGTAGCCGGTAATTTGTGGGGTAATTGCGCACATGGGCTTGCCGCAGTTTACAAGCAGTGCCCTGGCATCGCAAAATGGGCGGCGGCGGCGAATATAAAGATAGAACCAACGCTGCAACTGTGCCATAGAATAAAGCTCAAACACCAACCAAAACATTGGACTATTTCATGCTACGCACCAGTCTAAATACCTTTATCCGTATCCTCGGATTACTGCTGCTTTTGTCATCTCCATTTGCCGTCGCCGGACTACCGGATGAGGCTACCTTGCGTGGCTGGATTGAAGATATGAAGGCCTCGGACCGGGGCCCGTTCGCACGTATCCGCTGGTTTTGTAACGACGGCAAGATTCTTCCGCCAAAGGCCTATGCCTGTGTGCCCCATGGCGGCGGGTCCCAACACGGTGAGTGGACCAAGCGCACCAAGGAACTTCGCGCCAATGGGTACTACGTTGCCAACATTCTCGCGGATTTAGATATCGACGAATTCGTAAAGCAGCGTAATTATTGGGACGAGTTTAATCAGATTCTGATCGAACAGTTTCTGATCACCGCCGATAACGGCTGGGTTCTGCGCAAGGCCCGCTATTACCGTGGCGCGCTGCAAGAAGAGAATGAGCGAAAAGGCGCCGCGCGTCTACTAACACGGCTTGCCCATGACCCAACCTCGACCCAACAACGCTATGTGCAGCTACGCACCGGGGCACGGCTGTTAAGTCACGGTGCGGAAACCCAATCGGTTACCAAGGTACGGCAACTTTCAGCAAGCCTCTCGGAAAGGGACTCAGGGTTTCTAAAACTGCGCAGCAAGATTCACGTACGCCCGGAACATAGTGATGCAAAGGCGGTTCGGGGATACGCTACCAAGACCAAATATCCGGACCTGGTAAGCGAGTACCGGCAATTGGCGGATACGATTGATGCCGTGTACTCCTCACAGACGGCGCCAAAGCTGCTGTTGAAATTGGCTGCCAAGAAAAATGCCGACAAACGGCTGTCATCCCTGGCCCGCACCGGAGCGGCGCAACTCAAATCGGCATCGACGCCTGAAGACCGGTTCCTGGCCACCGCGAATCTAATGGCGGGCCTGCGGGACCAGTTGCCGAATGCAAAAACGTCCGCGCAACGAATAGCGATCCTCGATACCAGCCTAGCCCTGGAATCTGAGCATTTTGCCGCCGCGACCCAGCTGCGCGAGCAATTAGGTAAGGCTACGCGGCGGCAACAGGTACGTTGGCTAGTGGCCAGTGCAAACGCCATTTACGGCAGCGGCCTCATTACCCAACGTCAGCGCTCGGCGCTTAACGCAATGTCGGAGGATTTGCAACAGAACCGCATCTCCCTGCGAACCTATAAGGAAACGTTGGACTACTACGGTTTGGTGCCCGCCTGGGGCACTCGGCAATTGCACTTTTATTTTCAAGACAGCATGCACAAGCTGGCGGCTATCGAACCCATGGCGGACCTTTTTATCCAGGATCAGTTGCGGGGCAGCCCGCTCTTCTTCTATGCCCAGGCCCTGGATAACGTGTTACGGGATGCCAACCACTTGGCCGGCGTGCGTAATGAACTATTTGGAAAAGATGTTGGTGCGGGCCTGCGCGCCCTGAACCCGGGTATCGCCCATGGACGAATTTTGATTGCCAAGGGCGAAAAGGTCTCGGACTTCGCAGCCGACGGCATTTATTTATTGCCCGAAACAATATCGGAACTACCTCCCGTGGCAGGCATACTGACCCAGGGAGAGGGTAATCCCCTGTCCCACGTGCAACTGTTGGCGCGTAATTTGGGTATTCCCAATGTCGCGGTCGGTGAAAGACTGATCCCCAAGCTTAAGGCCAAGCAAGGCAAGACAGTAATCATGGCGGTATCGCCTGCCGGGTCGGTACGTCTTTCTGAAGACAAAGGCGAATGGGAACGGTTGTTCGGGAAAGAAAAGACCAAACAGGACGTATTGATCCGGCCCGACTTGAATAAACTGGATCTTGCCAATCACAATCTGGTTCGGCTTAGCCAACTGCGCGCAAAAGATTCAGGGCGTGTAGTAGGCCCCAAGGCAGCCAAACTTGGAGAGCTCCAACACCAGTATCCAGAGGCCGTGGCCGATGGCCTGGCAATACCCTTTGGCGTGTTCCGGCAGATGCTGGACCAGCCCTATGATGCAAAACGCAGTGTCTTTGAGTGGATGGTAGACAGTTATCGCTCTTTTGAGTCCATGCCCGAGGACTCCAGACAGCGGGTAGACGCCACTGAGGCCTTCCGGAAAAAATTGTACGATTGGATCCTGCATGCAGATCCTGGCAAGGCATTTCGCGATCGCCTTCGTAAAGAGATGACAAAGACCTTTGGCAAGGATGGTAGCTACGGGGTTTTTGTGCGTAGCGATACCAATGTAGAAGACCTGGGAGGCTTTACCGGGGCCGGACTTAATTTAACGGTCGTCAATGTGGTGGGTTTCGATAATACTGTAGAGGCCATTTCCAGGGTATGGGCATCCCCATTCATGGCACGTTCCTTTGCCTGGCGCCAGGCCCTGATGTCACAACCTGAACATGTATACCCGGCGGTACTATTACTGCGCAGCGTGCCGGCGGAAAAATCCGGTGTGTTGGTGACCCAGGATATCGATACGGGTAATTCCGGCTGGCTCTCTGTGGCAGTCAATGAAGGGGTCGGTGGCGCCGTGGATGGTCAGGCCGCGGAATCATTGCGTATTAATACCGCAACCGGAGACGTAAAGCTGCTGGCCCAGGCCACCGCGCCGGTTCGCCGCAGGATTAATCCGCAAGGTGGCATCGATAAGGTGCCAGTGAGTGGTTCGGACCATGTACTAACAAAGTCCGACGTAAAGGCGTTAATCCAGCTTGCCAAGGAACTGCCGAAGCGATTCCCCACCATTGTCGATGCCAAGGGAAATCCGGCGCCGGCGGATATTGAATTCGGCTTTCTTAATGGGGAGCTAAAGTTGTTCCAGATTCGTCCTTTCCTGGAGAGCCAGCGTGCTACAGGGGGTGAATATTTAAAGTCCCTGGACAGCGGACTCAAGGATCTGGATAAGATAAAAGTAAACATGAATGAGCTTCCCGTGGAGAACGATTAATGAATAAAATGATGTTCATTCTTGTGGTTTTACTAACGTTGCCTTGGAATAATCTAACTGCATATCCTTTGTATGGCAGTGAAGACCGGGGCATTGGTCGCCTGGAACAGGCACGGCTTGCGCATGAAGGGGTAATTCCGGGACGCAAGAAAATAAGCGGTGAATTGCTGTCCTTAGAGCAGGTTGACTTACGCATGCTGGATCGGAAGGACTTCAAGCTCCCAAAACCGGATCCTGAATTTACTCGTAAAATCGTTAAGCTCCTGGGTGGAAACGCAAGCCGTTACGGGGTAGCGGTATTGGATCTTTCGGACCCCGAGCACCCCCTATATGCGGAACACAACGGCGAGATGCCCCAGAATCCCGGTAGTGTCGGCAAGATCGTGGTGGGCACCGCGATTTTTCAGGCCTTGGCGGATATCTATCCCCGCAGCGTGAAAAAGCGCGAAGCGATGCTAAGGGAGACGATGATTACCGCGGACGAATTCATCCATTGGGATGAACACAAGGTGCGCATGTGGAATCCACAGACCCGCAGGCTCACCCGCCGCCCCATAAAATTGGGGGACCAGGCAACGTTGTGGGTATGGCTGGACTGGATGTTATCGGCAAGCTCGAACGCGGCGGCGGCCACCTGCATGGAGCACGCTATGTTGATGGTTCACTATGGCAAGGACTATCCGGTTTCCAGCGCGGAAGCAAAGCGCTTTTTCGCGGAGACGCCCAAGAGCAAGTTGCGCGATCTTGCGGTACGCACTTTCCAGGAGCCGCTGACCCGTAACGGCATCAACCTGGAACAATTGCGGCAAGGCAGCATCTTTACCAGCACCGGCAAAAAAAAGGTTCCCGGCACCCGCAGTTATGCCACGGCGAAAGAACTGATGAATTTTCTGCTGCGCCTTGAGCAGGGCCTCATTATCGATGAATTTTCCAGCCGGGAAATCAAGCGCATGTTGTACATGACGGAACGTAGAATCCGCTACGCCTCCTCACCAGCCCTGCGGGATGCCGCCGTATATTTTAAATCCGGTTCACTGTATTCGTGCGCCCCCGAAGAAGGGTTTAAATGCAAGAAGTACCACGGCAATAAATATAACTACATGAACTCCATCGCCATTGTGGAGTCGCCGGCGGAAAATCCACGGCATTACTACCTGGTGACACTGTTATCCAATGTACTGCGCAGAAATTCGGCGGTTGACCATCAAACGTTTGCGACGCGAGTACATCGCATTATCGAAAAATTACATCCAGTGGAACCACCACCGGCAGAAACGTCGCGGCAGTAAATGGGGAAACATCAAGAAGGCCCCCCTATTCTTCCCTCTGGACTATTGATAAAAGGGATTATCATTAATAGGCGTAACGTAGCTAATTGATCCAGCGAGCATTTTTTAATTGACAGATTGTGTTATCTGTATTACACTTAATACAAGTGTTACAAATAATGCAGGGGATGCAACATGGCCTCTTTTCGTCTTGATAAAGAATTTGAAGAAAGACTGGACCACCTGGCTGAGATAACCGGGCGGACCAAGACCTTTTATATTCGTCAGCTTATAAAGGAGCACTTGGACGAACTGGAAGATCGGTATATAGCTGAACAGCGGCTCGAAAAACCCGGTAAACGCCTAACGTCTAAAGAAATGAGGCGGAAACTTGCCCTGGAAAATTGAATATGACAGCCGCGTGTTAAAGGACATGAAAAAGCTGGATCGTCCTATTCAGCAGCAGATTTTAGACTTTTTTGATGAACGAATAGCGCCCTCTAACGATCCCCGCAAAACCGGCAAATCCCTTAAATCTTCATTCGCGGGCCTGTGGCGCTACCGAATTGGGAAATATAGAGCGATATGCCAAATAGAAGACCAGAAGCTCATTATCATTGTTCTTCGAATAGCTCACCGAGACAGCGTTTACGACCATCCACTTTAAACAACAAAGAAAAAAACCTATGAACGCCCTTCCCGCTCCCCTAAACTCTAATACCTTGCCGATCA
>JAZFSS010000171.1:0-4180 GCA_036446275.1 Gammaproteobacteria bacterium
AGCCTTATACGAAGCGGTTTTGAATGAAATCGCTGGTCACCGGGAAAGCTACGTGGATGCCGTGCTGCAAGACACCGGTGATTTCGGCAGCTTCTTGCGGCGCATGACCCGAATCTATGTGAGCAGCGTGGCGCGGGACCCCGATTACCTAAGGATGGAGCTACTCAGCGTATTGGAAGGAGGTCCCGCGGAACGGCAGTTTTTTGAAAACCGCTGGAAACCTTTTTCGGATTACATCGAATTTGGATTGCGCGAACTGGCCCGGGAAGGGACCATGCCGGCGGTTGACGGAAGGGTGGCCGGCCTGCTGTTTCAAGGCATGATCCGAGAGGCCTTGGTCGCCAAATGCATCTCCAAGGTGGAGCCTTACCGTGATTTTGAATTGAATGAGTTGGTGGATAATCTGGTGGGGTTGTTCTTTCGCGCCGTCGGATATGAGGAAACGTCCAGCGGGGCATGACAAACTGATTTTTTGGTAGTAGGCCAGTTTCGATTATTGCAAAGAGAGGGGAGTAATACCCGGCGCGTCGTAGGCAGCGAGCGGAACAGGGATTGTGGAGCGAGGGGCCTCCGATTCTCGCGTAACCATGGACGGTGTAGCGAGATTAAGCGATGGGTATTCCTCCCCTCTCTCCAGCACCGTGTTACATACTGTCAAACTGACTCACTGCTGATTTTTTCTTGGCAGCACGCTGGTTTTCAGCCCGCCAGCCAGGCCGTGCCTGTCGCTCCCTTTATCGGCACCAGAACGTGGCCGAATACCCGTTCAAGGAGGTCCTGGCGCAGGACTTCGGGTCCGGTCCCTGCGTAGTAGTCACCCCCGCCAAGCAACAATAAAAAATGGTCGGCGAAGCGTACCGCAAGATTGAGGTCGTGGATGACCATGATGTGCGCGGTCCCGTCCTTGTGCGCATTATCTCGCAGATGTTCGAGTATTTGCATCTGGTGGTGTAGATCCAGGTGATTGGTGGGCTCGTCCCAAAGATATACGCTGGGTTGCTGAACCAACAGTGTCGCGATACCAAGCCTACGCCTTTCACCGCCCGATAAGGTCGCCACGTTTCGCTGCTTGAATCCGTTCAGTCCCACCACGTCCAACGCGGTATCGGCAAGCTGGTAGTCTTCCGGACCCTCCCAACCCCATGCGCCCAGGTGGGGGTGCCGCCCTATTAATACGGTTTCCATCACGGTAGCCGGAAATGGATCGTAATGATCTTGAAACAGGATGCCGAGCGTACGGGCGATGGTGTTGCGAGACAGTTGTGATAATGGGGTCTGTGCCAAACAGACGCTTCCGCCGGTCGGTTCCCGCAGTCCTGCAAGGGTGTGTAGCAGGGTAGTTTTCCCGACCCCGTTACGACCCAGCACGCACCATATGTCACCAGCCTGTACAGATATATTCAGGTTACGACACAATGCTTTACCGGGGACGTCCACGCACAACTGGTGGGTCTCTAATAGGGTTTTGGGTTCTGGTTTCATTGGCCATGCACGGCGCGGCTTCGATGCAGGAGAAACAAAAACACCGGCACACCAATAAAGGCAGTCAAGACCCCCACGGGTAATTGACGAGGCGCTAACAACGAGCGCGCCAGGGTATCCGCCAATACCAATAAACTGCCCCCAAGGAGCACCGCCGCAGGCGCTAACCAGCGGTGGTCACGAATTCCCAGCAGGCGTAGCATGTGGGGCACCACCAAGCCTACAAATCCGATACTGCCGGCCAGGGTAACGGCCATGGCGGTTAATAGCGATGCCAATCCATATACCGTTAAGCGCAGCGGGGCGACGGATAGGCCTAACGCGGCCGCCTGCATTTCGCCCCTGGACAAGATGTTAAGCGCGCGCCCTTGGGTCACGGCGATCGCCAGGCCCACTAGTAACACAAGAAATCCCAAGGTAGGGCGGCCGGGGTTGCTCAAATCACCCATCAGCCAGAACACCATACCCCGCAAGGTTTGATCCGGGCCGGTCGTCAGCAACAAACCAATGACCGCCCCCCAGCCCGCGGCGACTACCACCCCGGTCAGCAACAGACGATTGGGCGTCCAACCGCCACGTCCGTGGGCCAAACCGAACACCAGCAGCATGGAAACCAAAGCTCCGATAAAGGCGCTGCCGGTAATCCATGTAGTCCCAAGGCCTAGCATTAGTGACCCCAATGCCCCCACTGCCGCGCCCCCGGAGATGCCGAGAATGTAGGGATCGGCCAAGGGGTTTCGCAACAGTACTTGCATCAATGCGCCGGCCAGGGCAAGCATGCCGCCGGTGACAAATGCCGCCACAACCCTGGGTAGGCGGATTCGCAGGACAACATCATGGATCATGCCCGGTGCCGGGTTCCAGAGCGCGGACCACAGCTGAGACCAGGTTATAGTGACACTGCCGGTGTGCAAGGCGAAGGCCAGGCTGCCACCGCATAACACACACAACAGCAGTAATAAGGTCAGTGGGCGCGCCATCAATGGATCATTCTCTGGTTAGCGCAGGCTGATGACCGGCCAGCCACGCTCTTCCGCATGTCGGGCCAATCTAGGATCGGGGTCTACAGCGACCGGATTGCTTACCCGTTCAAATAGGGGAAGATCATTATGGGAGTCGCTGTAGAGCCAGCTGGATTCCAGTTCTTCGTCGCGATCCGCCAGCCAATCTTGCAATCGAGACAGCTTGCCTTCCTGGAAACAGGGGGTGCCCGCCACCGCGCCGGTGTACCGGCCGTTACTCATTTCCAATTCCGTGGCCAGTAAATGCTCGACTTGGAATCGCTGCGCAATGGGGCCGGTGATAAACCGGTTAGTGGCCGTGATGATTACTAAGGTGTCGCCTTGTCTACGGTGCTGTCCTAATAAGGTTCGCGCCCCGGAGAGCATAATAGGCTCGATCTTTTCGGCCAGAAACTGAGCGCGCCAATTACGCAGTGTTTCGATGTCGTATTGCGCCAGCGGCCGGAGTTGAAAGCGTAGGAATTCGTTAATGTCCAGAGTCCCAGCGAGATAATCGTCATAGAATCGCTGGTTTTCCCGTTCGTAGTATTCTCCCTCTACAATACCGTGTTCCACCAGAAACCGTCCCCAAAGATAATCGCTATCTCCCGCCAATAGGGTGTTATCCAGATCAAATAGCGCCAGGCTCAAGGGGATCTCCTAGTTTTCAGTCACCAAAAATCGCGCCCAGCATAGAGGCCCACCGCCTCATGGTACACACTCCTACACGGCTATTTGCCAGTCTGCCCCAGATTGTGGGAGAATTCCCCGTAGGACGGGGGGGTAAACGGAGCATAATACTAAAATGATTGATTCTGATGGATTTCGTCCCAATGTAGGCATTATCTTGTGTAACCGAGAGGCCCAGCTGCTGTGGGCAAAACGGGTTGGCCAGGATGCCTGGCAGTTCCCCCAGGGAGGCATTCAAAGAAATGAAACCCCTGAACAAGCCCTGTACCGCGAGTTAGGGGAAGAAGTGGGTCTTGGACCGGAGCATGTGGAAATTATTGGATCCACTCCCGGTTGGCTGCGTTACCGGTTACCCAAACGTTTTATCCGGCATCACGGCGATCCTGTCTGTATTGGACAAAAACAGGTGTGGTTTCTGTTACGGCTGGCCTGTGATGAGGATGTGGTGTGTTTGGATCACTCCGAGCAGCCTGAGTTTGATCACTGGTGCTGGGTGGATTATTGGTACCCTTTGAAGGAAGTCATCGCCTTCAAGCGCGCCGTGTATAAGAGTGCGCTACGTGAATTCGCGCCGTTATTGTTTCCGGACGGCAACCCCACACCCCAATCTTGAGATCGAAGCCTGGAATCAAAGGGATTTGTTCAGAGATGCCCTGAAGGGGCGTAGGTTTCAGTTGTTGTGCTGCTGCTTTTTGGGTTGCGTATCCGCGCAGTAGCGTCGTCCCTGTTTGGCACTATAGCCGGTTTACCCGGGTGTTTAGATCGCCAGCTCCCGCGCGTTTTCCACATTCAATGCGCATGAGAAGGGTGGGGGTTCCTCCCCCGCAGTCATCGCCAAAGCGAAAGCGGCGGTTGGCCGCATATTGGCAACGATCATTTTTACGTTGCATATTTGACACAGGCTGTTTAGCCGAACCATCCATTCGTAATAGGTCAAATCGATAAACGGCTTATCCTTCAGGTCGTAGATCAATTTTGTGGCCCGTTGATTCTGCATATAGGAAATA
>JAZFSS010000172.1:0-4147 GCA_036446275.1 Gammaproteobacteria bacterium
CAAGAGTAATACACGCCACCTTTCGGCGTCCCTGGCAGCCGCTGCTTTAGGCTATTCAGCATTCTAAGCAAGTCTTCCCAGGCGGTGCTGCTATCGCGACGACAAAATTGGATGGTCTGACCTTGCTCTAATATATCGCCCACTGCCAGTAGTTTTTGCTTGGCATCCATCCCGACCAGGTTACGCACCAGGTAATCGCTTGTGTCAGAGCCCGGCACAGACAGGCCTATGAAGATGTAGCCGGAGATGCGCTCTGGATCACGAGCCAGGATTTCGCCGATGTCGTCATGGAAAACATCCAATGCCGGGCGATTATCCAGTCCTACCACGATGTTCTGTTCACACTCGGACACCACATGCTTTTTACCAATGGGAGTACAGCCTTGGGTAAGGCCGGTGATCACCGGCACCTGATCCGAGAACAGCACTCCCGATAATCCGCCTTGGCTAACGTCGTCGGCAATTTGCGGGCAATCACTTCGTGAAGAGCTTAGTCCGCCCACCAAGAATCCGTTTGGCAGTGTTTCGTAGAGATTGCTGATCATCTGGGGCAATGCATCGTTACTTGGGTCGCCGTGGATTATGCCGAAGTGCGAGTGATCAGGCCGCAGCCAATCCTGCAATGTCGACAGCGGGTTATCGTCCGCCTTCCGCATGGCCGGAAGAATTCTGAAGGAGTCTTCCGGGAAGGTGCCAACCATGACGGACATAGCCGACGTTTCATAGTACTCCTTACCACTTGCGCAAATACCGGTCCCGACCGTTCCGACCCAATGATCGACGCCGGTCTCCGTCTTGAAATGATTAAGTATGGTATTCGTTACATCGGTATAGAGATCGGTAACATAGAGAAAGCCGACATTTGCATCAGGGTTGATGTAACCCATTTGTTGCAGGCACTGCTCCGCTGCCGCTTGCCAATCCGGGGATTCCCCATGACCCATTTGAAACATGGGCTGTTGTGACTCAATGCAGGTATTTGGCTTCATCGTCTATAGCCGATATTGTACCCATTCGCACCACAAACCTTCCCGGCCGGGGGCCGGCCCTACTCCGCCATCGTAGGATCCGCGCCTTTTATGCCCATGCTTTTCCGGGTACGCGGGGGACTTAACTTTTAGAATCCAGCATTTCCTCTATGATGGGTGCCAGGATAATTTCCAGCGCCAATCCCATCTTGCCGCCAGATACCACAATGGAATTTCGGCGTGACATGAAAGAACCTTCCAGCATATTCAGCAGATAGGGGAAGTCCACGTCAGTTTTCTTCGGGTCCCGGAAGCGAATCACCACAAAACTCTCATCCGGGGTGGGGATGTCCCTGGCGATAAATGGATTTGATGTGTCTACCGTGGGAACCCGTTGAAAGTTGATATCCGTTCGAGAATATTGCGGAGTAATGTAATGCACATAGTCGTACATGCGGCGCAGTATAGTATCGACAATGGCCTCAGCCGAGTACCCACGCTGATCTGCGTCACGATGAATCTTTTGAATCCACTCCAGATTTACAATGGGTACAACACCAATAAGCAGGTCCACGTACTTAGCAACATTCGCGTCTTGAGTCACTGCTCCGCCGTGCAGTCCTTCATAGAACAGCAGGTCCGTGCCCGGAGGAATTTCTTCCCATGGGGTAAATTCTCCCGATTGTTGTCCGAAAGGTTCCGCCTCCTCTTCACTATGCAGGTAATAGCGGCGCTTGCACATGCCGGTTTCCCCATAGGTACGAACGGTGTTCTCCAGTTCATCCAGTATGTTAGCTTCCGGGCCGAAATGGCTCAGGTTGATACCCTTGCTGAAAGCATCGTCAATGGCCTTTTTCATCGCCTTGCGGTCGAAGCGGTGATAGCTGTCTCCCTCGATGACGACCGGATTAATTCCTTCGTAACGGAAGATGTGTTCGAAAGCCCCCTTTACGGTGCTGGTGCCGGCGCCAGAGGAACCCGTGACCGCAATGACAGGATATTTTTTTGACATAAACTTCTCCTCAAAACGAATCTACCCGGCGACAAGGCCGGATTTTGCTTCCGGCACAGGTCGTTTGCAAAGCAATCCAGGGTCGGCGGAAAGCTTCCGTCCGCCAAAGGGCGTGGCATCGAAACGGCGTATTGAACCGCTTTTTCCCGAGCCCCACAAGTTTTGACCGTGGAGCGCTAACAATTAGGTTTAATATCAAATACTTGTCTTCCTGTATGCGCTGCCCTCACTGGTTCCCGGGTGGACACTATCCAGGCAGCCCTTCTTCTCCAGACTAAATGGATCGCCGAGTTCCTATATTGCACGAAGGGTTCATCGCCGCACAAGATTCTAAAAACCGGCTGTTCTACCGTATAATATCCGGAACTATCGTGCGACCATCGCTTGCAACGATTCTGCGTCCCTGCATCAAGGCGTGCGGCTGCAAACGTAAAAAAGCGCTCTCAACTAGGTAACCCCCTGAACCGTTGACCTAATAAATGGGTTTCGATCGCCGGCTATTTCCGTTTTTAAACTGGATTGGGAAACTCCGTGACCCCAAAGTGTTGCGTGCCGATTTGCTGGCAGGCATCACCGTGGCGTTGGTGCTGGTGCCCCAGTCCATGGCCTATGCCCAACTGGCGGGGTTGCCCCCTTACATCGGACTTTACGCCTCTTTTCTGCCAGGCATTGTCGCCGCGCTATTTGGCTCCTCGCGCCAATTGGCCACCGGGCCGGTGGCGGTGGTATCCCTCATGACCGCCTCTGCATTGGGGCCCATGGCAGGGGCCAATCCCGAGGCCTATTTAGCCTATGCGGTACTGCTGGCTTTGCTGGTCGGGGTGTTTCAACTTGCGCTGGGTCTTTTGCGGCTTGGGTTGTTGGTGGACTTTCTTTCTCACCCGGTGGTGATTGGTTTCACCAACGCAGCAGCCATCATCATCGGCACCTCCCAGTTGGGAAAATTTTTCGGCGTTAGCGTGGAGACGGCGGAACATACCTACGAGACTGTCTGGAATATCCTGGTGGCCGCGAGTACCGACACCCACATGTTGACCTTGGGCATGGGGATGCTGGCGCTGGCGATCATACTTCTGCTCAAGCGCTATGCGCCTAAGGTACCCGCGGTATTGACTGCGGTTGTGGTCACTACCCTGCTTGCCTGGTGGGGTGGTTACGAACAGGCCGGTGGCAAGATTGTGGGCGCAATCCCACCGGGCCTGCCGGGCATGCGCTTGCCGGCTTTTGATATAACCGCAGTGCTCGAGTTATTGAGCATCGCGGTAGCCATCTCATTAATTGGTTTCATGGAGGCAATTTCCATCGCCAAGGCAATGGCGGCGCGGACCAGGCAACGCCTGGATGCCAATCAGGAATTGATAGGGCAAGGCTTGGGAAATCTCTTCTCGGGATTGTTTCAGGGTTATGCGGTATCCGGTTCGTTTTCCCGCTCGGCGGTAAATATTGGCGCCGGTGCGGTCACCGGGTTTTCATCAGTGGTTACCGGGCTAGTGGTAGGCGCGACCTTGCTCTGGTTAACGCCGTTGCTGTACAACCTGCCGCAAGCCACACTGGCCGCCGTAATCATTACCGCGGTAATGAATCTAGTAAAAATCGAACCGATCAAGGCGGCATGGCGGGTGCAGCCCCATGATGGCATGGTTGCGATTGTAACATTCGCATTAACGTTACTATGGGCGCCTCACCTGGACCAAGGCATTATCGTGGGTGTGGTGCTATCGCTAGGCTCGTATTTGTACCGTACTATGCGCCCGCGCATTGCGGAACTTTCCCGCGATCCCGACGGAACCTTACGGGATGCCAAGATACGCGATCTGGAAACCTGTAACAACGTTGCCTTGGTGCGTTTTGACGGATCGTTATATTTTGGTAGTTCGGGGTACTTCGAGAATAAACTATTGAGTATTATCGCCAGGAAACCGGACCTGAAATACCTGATCGTCGATGCAGAAGGGATCAATCAGATCGATGCCACCGGCGAGGAGATGCTGCACGTTTTTTCGGATCGGCTCAAGAGCCTCGGTATCCAGCTCTTGTTCGCGCGGGCCAAAAAACAACTTATAGATACCTTTGACCGCACTGGTTTTACAGATCACCTGGGTAAGGAATACTTCTTCCGCTTGCGCACCCATGCCTTTAATTACGTGTGGGATGAGCTGGGTGATAA
>JAZFSS010000173.1:0-2717 GCA_036446275.1 Gammaproteobacteria bacterium
GTATCCACGCCCGGAAACTTGATAAAGGGAAATACAGCCTCCTTCACGGAAAAGTACGGCAATACCGGCTCACCGGACAAGCCTTGCTCCTGTAACGAACGCCCGGTCATGCACCGAGCTGCAATCTTCGCCAAGGGACGTCCTGTCGCCTTAGACACAAAGGGTACTGTTCGTGAAGCCCGCGGATTGACTTCCAGCACGTAGATCTTATCCCCTTGTATAGCAAGCTGAGCGTTCATTAGGCCAATGACATGCAGCTCCAGCGCCATGACACGGATCTGCTCACGGAGACGATCCTGAATTTCTTCACTCAAAGTATAAGGTGGTAAGGAGCAAGCCGAATCACCGGAATGAACACCTGCCTGCTCTATGTGTTCCATAATGCCTCCCACCAATACCTGGTGTCCGTCACACACAGCGTCGATATCCACTTCGATTGCATCATCCAGGAACCGATCCAACAAAACCGGTGAATCGTTAGAGACCCGCACCGCTTCTCTCATGTAACGCTCTAAATCTTCTTCATCGTAAACAATCTCCATGGCCCGGCCTCCCAATACATACGACGGCCGAACCACCAGGGGATAGCCGATTTCACGGGCCAGCCGCAGAGCCTCCTCCGGTTTTCTGGCGGTACGGTTTGGCGGCTGCAACAATCCAAGCCGATGAATCATTTGTTGGAATTGCTCGCGATCTTCCGCTAGATCGATATTGCGCGGGGATGTGCCAATGATCGGCACACCATTTTGTTCCAATGCGCGGGCCAATTTAAGCGGTGTCTGACCGCCATAGTGGACGATAACTCCTTTAGGCTGCTCTATATGAATAATCTCCAGCACGTCCTCCAGGGTTAAAGGCTCGAAATACAGCCGGTCCGACGTGTCAAAATCCGTGGAAACAGTTTCCGGGTTACAGTTGATCATAATGGATTCATAGCCGTCCTCCCGGCAAGCCATGGCGGCGTGTACACAACAGTAGTCAAATTCGATTCCCTGTCCGATGCGGTTGGGTCCGCCGCCTAACACCACTATTTTTTCACGCTTAGACGGCTGCGCTTCGCACTCTTCCTCATAGGTGGAGTACAAATATGCCGTGGTCGCCGCAAACTCAGCGGCACAGGTATCCACTCTTTTAAATACCGGGCGCACATCAAGTCTATGGCGCAACGCCCGAATCTCATCTTCGTCGGTACCGACCAGACCAGCCAGGCGTTGATCAGAAAATCCCCGTTGTTTTAATCGATACAACCGTTCCCGGTTAAGCGCCTTTTTCCCATCCCTGCGAACATCCTCCTCGATGCGCACTAACTCCTCAATCTGGGCCAGAAACCAAGGATCAATGGCACTTAACTCGTGGACCAGCTGAACATCGAAACCCGCCCTAAAGGCGTCTGCCACATACCATAGCCTATCCGGACCCGGGAATCGCAGCTCCTTGCGTAAGGTGGCTTCGGCGTCATCGTGGCCTATGTCAAGTTTTTCATCCAACCCGACCACACCGGTCTCCAATCCCCGCAAGGCCTTTTGCAGGGACTCCTGAAAAGTGCGGCCAATTGCCATCACTTCACCTACAGACTTCATTTGGGTTCCTAATAATGGGTTCGCTTGAGGAAACTTTTCGAAGGTGAAGCGCGGCACCTTAGTGACCACATAATCAATAGTCGGCTCAAAGGACGATGGCGTCGCACCACCGGTGATTTCGTTGCGAAGCTCGTCCAAGGTGTAGCCCACCGCGAGCTTCGCCGCCACTTTAGCGATGGGAAATCCGGTAGCCTTCGATGCCAGCGCCGACGACCGCGATACGCGAGGATTCATTTCAATCACGATCATCCTGCCGTCATCAGGGTTAACCGCAAACTGTACGTTGGAACCGCCCGTCTCTACGCCCACCTTGCGCAACACCGCAATGGAAGCGTCGCGCATCAATTGGTACTCTTTATCTGTCAACGTCTGGGCAGGCGCCACGGTGATGGAATCTCCGGTATGGATGCCCATCGCGTCGACGTTCTCTATGGAACAAACGATGATGCAGTTGTCATTGCGATCCCGCACCACCTCCATCTCAAATTCCTTCCACCCCAGTAACGACTCTTCGATCAATACTTCATGAGTAGGCGAAAGATCCAAACCACGCGTACAGATTTCGACAAATTCTTCCTTGTTGAACGCGATGCCGCTGCCACTGCCGCCAAGGGTAAATGAAGGCCTTAGAATAACCGGAAAGCCAAGTTCGGGTTGCACTTCCAAAGCCTGCTCCAGTGTATGGGCGATGGCGGATTTGGCGCAGCTTAAGCCAATACTTTCCATGGCATGGCGAAACTTCTCGCGGTCCTCTGCAATATCGATGGCCTCTCGGCTAGCGCCGATTAGTTCCACGTCAAAACGTTTTAGTACGCCTTCCCGAACCAGATCCAAGGTACAGTTGAGCCCCGTTTGTCCCCCCATGGTCGGCAGCAGCGCGTCCGGTCTTTCCTTCTCGATGATCTTTTCTACATAGCTCCAATGAATGGGCTCTATGTAAACGGCATCGGCCATGTCCGGGTCGGTCATAATGGTGGCCGGATTGGAATTTACCAGAACCACACGGTATCCCTCTTCACGCAAGGCCTTGCAGGCCTGTACGCCCGAATAGTCAAACTCGCATGCCTGGCCGATCACGATAGGCCCCGCACCGATGATCAAAATGGTTTTTATGTCTGTACGTTTTGGCATAATTGT
>JAZFSS010000174.1:0-5961 GCA_036446275.1 Gammaproteobacteria bacterium
TGCCATGACCTCACGCATGGAGCCGACTGCGTAAACGTGTGTTCGGCGACGTTCCTCGATCTCAGCCGTGGCCTCTTCGAGACGGACAGAATAATCAGCGGTCAGTTCAGTTTGTGTTGGCTCCAGAAAGGACGTTGCAGCCCGCCCAATCGGAAATACGGCCAGGAGGCAAACGGACAGGACCAAAAGAAGCTTAGGCGGAAATCTCCAGAAGAGCACGAGAATGAGTCCTAATTCCGCGTACAGCATTAGGACTTCCCCAGCGTAGATTAACGCCAGCCCCGCCCCAATGACGAAGAGAATGATCATCCTCCTGAGATAGACCGGCGCAAACTTCGATCCGCGCTCTTTAGCCCGAATCAATTGGAGAGCAAATCCAAAGCCGAACAAGAACGAGAACAGACGCCAGGATTTTGTCTCGAAGAAAGTTCGCATCACCGAAAAGGCGAGCTCGTCGCCGGGTTCGTTCCAGACAATCGAGTAGGGACCGAAATTGAACAAATTTACGAGGAGCACCCCGAAGACGGCGAACCCTCGTACCATGTCGACGGCCTCAATACGCCGCCGTGGATCGACTGGGGCCGGACTGCGAGCTACTGTCTCGTTATCGGTATTGATAGTGGCCTACTTATAGTGGCTGGATGGTAAATCGGTAGCCGGTCACCAATGTTCGCTTTGGGTCAGCTGCAGCCTCTCAGCAGTTTAGCACCTGGGCGGCTGGTTCCGGCCAGAAGCGGCCGTTCGCTAGTCAAATCCCGAGTCTTTGATCAAGTCAGCCAAGGGCATGATCGGGCTGCCAGGGCCCGATCACGCCGCCTGGAAATTGCAAATCAAGCCCGTTCGTTATCGATAGCGATTGATGTGCGATCTCTATTCGATTTCGACCGATTCCCAAAGAGAGCTGGCTGAACACGTTGCGACTTCACCCCAAGCTTCCTCAGCCTCTCCTGCTGGAGAGTTGAAATAATCGTAATTATAAACGCCCCAGGTCTTTGTGTCGGCGATGACAAGGACGAAAGTGAAATCATCGTCTCCGGTGTCCGCCGCAATTGGAAACTCCACGAATGCCTCAATGTCTTCACCGCCATCATTGCTCTTGGCGGCCTTGAGCCAGACCGAAGATGCTGCTATCACGTCATCCCCTGTTTTGCCGTCATTTAGCTTGCAGCTCCATAGGTGCACGATAGAGTCTGCGTAGGCGGGAGCAGTGAACAAGAACATCACGGATGCAGTGAGCGAGGCAATAATTATTTTCTTCATTATTTTTCTCCTTCGGGTAATGCGTTTTGTTAGGCAGGTTTGGCTTTGCCATTATTGCAGGTGACCTAAGTATAGTGGCTAAATGCCGGTTGAGTGATCAGCCACCCATGTCCGCATTGGGTCACTAGCGGTCATTCAGACCCATATTACCCCAACGGCCGCTTCCGGGCGTATAGCGGTCGTTTAACCAGCCCGGTCAGGATTGCAATTTCTGAATGTCCGCTTTACTCAATAGCGGTCGTTCGTTTCGCTTGATCTCGCAATTATTTCTGGCCGCTTTCGGCCACAAGCGGTCGGCTGGTCGCTATCATTGGTGGCTATTCAGTCAACACCAAATACCGAGTCAATCAGCGCTGTGTCCATGTATTCCTTTACGTCCGCGATCTGCCCATCGCGGATTCTGATGACCTGGCAATAACTGTTGTTATAGGGGGTGCCATCCATGGTTTCTGCAGTTCCGGAGGTCTGAGCGACCACGATGTCACCCTCTGCGGTCAACCGCTCAATCTGTGAAGAGATTCCTGTTTTTAGCTGACTGAACAACGGTCCTAAAAGGTCTTCTGCGATTGCTTGCTTGCCGATGTACGTACCCGAGAATTTCGTCGAGCCAATATTTGTCCATCTAACGTTATCAGCCAAGAGTTCGAAACACGCATCCATATCGCCCCGCGCTCCAGCCTCGTAAAAGTCGAGGACAACTTGCTTGTTCTCAGCAATTCCCATTGTTCCGCCAGGTAAGATTTGTTTTCGTCGAGCGTCCGCTTTGGGTCAGCAGCAGCCTCTCATCAGTTTATCACGTGGGCGGCTGGTTACGGCCACAAGCGGCCCCTCAGCCCGAGCCTGTCATCGATAAGATTGAAAGACGCTCGCCATACCGTTCGAATCAATCAATAAGACGTCGTACGGATCTTTCACTCCGCCATAGGCGGGCCCATCCATACCTGGCGAACCGCGTGGCATCGCAGGGACAGATAAACCGATCGCATCCGGCTTTTCCTCCAGCAAACGGTGAATTTCCCTCGCCGGTACATGGCCCTCGATCGCGTAACCTTGAACTTCCGCGGTGTGGCAGGACCCGAAGCGAACCGGCATACCAAGCCGTTTTCTTGCTTCACTGTTGCCTTCGTCAAAACTCGACACTGAAAAGCCGTTGGCCTCCAGGTGCGTAATCCAGTCCTTGCAGCAACCACAGGTCGGACTTTTCCAGACGTCGATACGTTCAGACTCCGCAGAGGCTCTGGCAAACCGTGTGAAGCTCATCGCCAATGCACCGCAGGCCAGTGATCCAACGAGCTTCCGGCGTAGAGGGTTAATCGTCTCTATTCTCTTCATCATCAATTGCGTCCAAGGTCATGAAACAAACCACGAAAGGCTAGACGAAGTAACGACCGCCGATTCGTTCAGCTTTCTTCCTTCCGAGTTTGCCTGAATTGCTGTGAAAAATGTAACGGCCGCTTTGGATCACAAGCGGACCTTTTCACCAATATTAGCTCAATGTCCGCTTCCGGGGGTAATGGTCTATCCCCGTTTTAATGGACAGTTCGTAGATTGGGCGTCGATTGCGCGCTGCCCGGCACCGTACTCAGATAGCTTGGCCGGCAACGGTCATCGTGAAGACAAGGCCCACGCCCAGCCCATAGCATGTGTGGGCAACGGCCGGCGCCATGAGAGGTCTCATTCCCTTCGGCGCTTTAATGCCGAAGAAGCCCCAACCAAATCCAGGAAAATTACTGAACCATGGCAAGACTGCTGTTGCTAGGCCCCATAAAAGACCAGGAACCAGGTGATTTTCCGGCATGGGCACATTTAGGACGATATAGATCAAAGGATAAGTCAATGCCACAGCAGCGCCGAGAAAATAATGAAAGATCCAACCCGCAGATACTTCATTTTTTACAGGGCTGGACTCAAGTATATTTTTATGCACGAAATGCCCGCTGAGCATCCCCAGGGCCCACCGACCGAGGGCCCGTGGCCCGCCACAAGCAGCGCCCGTCGTGAAGTTCACTCGGTCCATGAACTTATCCGCGATGTCCATGAACACGGTTCCAATAATGCCGCTTATTATCGACCAGAATAGTAATTCCACAAGACGCCCTCCTAGCTAATCTGCCTCCGAAGCGGAGTTCTTCAGCAAAGTCCACAATCTAATAAGAAATAAAACGCCGAACCATTCTCCACGGGTAACTCAGGTGTTGCACTTCCTCATTAAACCGATTCGGGTATCTGCATCATCGCGTCGATAGGGCAAAACCCGGCGAGAGTGATATAGGCAGCTACAAACGGGATGAATAGAGCAATGAAGAATATCCAGATCGCTAACCAACGCCCAAGAATTTGGATCCGGCCTTCCGCCCGGGTTGACGAAAACAACACAAAGTAGCCTATGACTGCCCAGATTGTCGCTGGCAGAAAACTGATAAAAAAACACACGGCTTTAATATCTCTGTGGCTGCAACGCGAGATTATTTACGACGATATGCAACCACACCTCTCCATAAATTCCATCATTTTTGTCATATCCGGCTTGTCTTCCTGGCCGCAAAACCCTTTCATCGTGGCGATTTGTTCTTCACTGAATTCCTCTTTTCCACAATGCTCCATAAATTTTTTCATCATGTTGAAGTCGGATTTGCCATCGCCGCCGCAGCATTGCTCCATCATCTCGTTCATCATCAGACTCCTCGGAACATTGGTATCAAGCTATTCGTATGCACCTTCACATTGTGGGGCACAATTCGGAAAAGTACTTACCGACTTGCGGGCGACACATAGCGCGGCACAGGAGCGAACTTTGCGAACGGCGGTAATGGGTCATCAGCAGCCTCTCACCATACTCACAGCCCAGGGGCCGCTTCCGGCCAAGAGCGGATGTCGAGCCAGCAGTTCGCCATTTGATCAGATCCGCGATTAAGGGTTATTACTGATACATTTCTTGGCCAGGAGTCGGCAGATTGTGATGACCTAAACACTGGGGTCATTGTCGCCATGATAAGGAACGTATTCGAGGGAAGAATACTTGTTGCAAGAATCGCGCTGGTGGCTCTTGCCTCAATTGGTATTTCAGTTACCGCTTTTGCTGATGCGGACGCAACATCCGACAGAGAGCAGGCCTTTACGCAAGTTTGGGAAACGATTAATTCATCTTTTTATGACGAGACTTTTGGTGGACGCAACTGGCAGGCCCTTGGTGATGAGTACCGCGATAAGGCCCTCACAGCGCCAACTGAGAAAGAGTTCTATATCACGCTGAACACCATGCTTTTTCGACTTGAAGTATCTCATATTGGCGTTATTCCCAATGACCATCCTGAATGGATCGGCGCTCCAGCCTCCTTTGCTGATGGCGAGGTTGGATTAAACCTTCGTATCGTTGATAACCGCCTTGTTGTCATACGCCGGAAGGCTATGTTGGGTGACTTCGCACTCGACCTTCAGCCCGGAACGGTCATAACAAGTTTGAACAACCTGACACTGGATGATTTCATGGCAGAGGTCACCACTCCTCCCGTGCCAGCCATTCCACCACAATTGCTGGCCACGGAACGTGCTGAACGGGAACTGTTTCGTGAAGCAGGTGAAACCGTCGAAATCGTTTATTTGGACACATCTGGAGCAGAGCAAAACGTCGAGCTTACGGCCTTCGCGCGTGAAGGTGCGATAGAGCTTATAGAAGGCATCCCGCCAGTCTATTTGGATTTTGAGAAAAGGGTTATAGACGAACAGTTTGGTTACATTCGTTTCAGTTCCTTTCATGGCGACTTGACCGAGCGAATCATCGCTGCCATCGACGAATTTCACGACATGGCAGGCTTGATTTTTGATCTACGCGGTAATGTTGGGGGTGCTTTTCCGGTTCGTCGTGCCATTGCTGAGCATCTCATCAGAGAGCGTGCTCGTGTTTGGCAATATGTTGGTCGTCGTGGTCCCGACGATATCACTCTGGACCCATCGCCAAATGCTTATGAGGGGAAAGTGGTTTTCATTGTGGATGAAATGAGTGCCTCATCAGCGGAAGAACTACCGGGGGCTATGCAAGCATTGGGGCGTGCGAAGGTCGTCGGCAATACGACGGCAGGCATGGTGCTGGTGGCTGATGTGCTGCCATTGGACATAGGCGCGTCATTGGTTTATCCAATCGCTGAAACTCGGTTCGTGAATGGCTACGTGCCGGAAGGAAAAGGTGTCGTTCCTGATGTTGCAGTGCCCTACGATAGGGCGGCCCTCCAATCTGGTTCAGACTCTCAGCTTGAGGCTGCGATCAGGGTTTTGCACGAGTAGAGCTGACATTCCGGTGACTGAAGTTGCCATTGGTTTTGACGATTTCCCGAAATTGCGAATGTCCTACGCCATTCTGAATGCGGAGACGTGAATGGAGTCCCATTTGTAAGCATGACGGTCTGTGGTCAGGATGCGTCTTTCCATTAGATTGAAACCGGCTTTTTCTACCCAGTCTATTAGTTCATCTGGCGTGGGGCCGTCTGTCCCACTGAATCGGTATTTCAGCTTCTCGTGTTTTTGTTTTTCGGTGTAATACGTCCCGTCCCAACTGACATTGACCAGGTGACCTCCTTTCTTGAGAACCCGCCTGAACAGACTCATCAGTCGATCAAACTCGGTGCTCCCAAACGTCGCAAACACACCGACACCGAAAACTGAATCGAATCGATAGTCAGTCTCGGCTGCCCAGTCGAACACGCT
>JAZFSS010000175.1:0-3896 GCA_036446275.1 Gammaproteobacteria bacterium
GAAGCTTGGCCCTCAGGATTTCGTAATAATCATAGGTCTGGGGATGAATCAGGCAGAGCTTGTGATCCTTGGTGCAAATTTGAATCTCATCTCCCAGACCCACTGCCGTTTTTTCCTGGCCATCATGGGTGAGTTGTGCCCGATTAGAGCCAACATCATGGAGCACTACCTTGATGTTAGAGTTTTCATTTACCACAATTGGGCGATTACTCAATGTATGTGGACAGATGGGCACCAGCACCAAGGCATCCAGTAACGGGTGCAGTATTGGTCCCCCACCCGACAGGGCATAAGCCGTGGAGCCGGTTGGTGTCGAAACAATCAGTCCGTCCGCACGGATGATGTCGACAAAGTGTCCGTCTATGGTCACTTCCAGCTCAATCATGCGGGCTACGTCCACCTTGTGGATGACTACATCATTTAAGGCGTCGCTTTCGTCGACGCATTTGCCATCCCGGCACAGCCGTGTGTGCAGCAAAGAACGCTCTTCCCGGTAATACTTGCCGGCAAGGATTTCGTCAAGCCGGTCCGTCATCTCGCCGGGGGACACGTCCACCAGAAAGCCAAGCCGGCCCTGGTTGATGCCCAGTACCGGCACGTCCTGGCCGGCAAGACTGCGAGCCGCATTCAATAAGGTTCCGTCACCGCCCACTACGATGACCAGATCACAATCGTTTCCCATTTTAGTTCTGTGTATGGTTTCCAGTCCGAGATCAGGCAGGGTACTCGTGGTTTCATGGTCCAATACCACATGGAGTCCTCGTTCTTTAAGGTGGCGTGTTAAAGAAGACAAGGTTTCGGCGACGCTCTTGTCGCTGTATTTGCCGATGAGGCCGATACGCTGGAATATTTGGGGCATGGTGGTGTTTCCTCTTGTTTGGCAAGCTACCACGTTCCCCGATGTCACGCCAAATGTAACAGGCCCTAACAACCGCAGCTACTGCAACGCCGCGATGGATGCGGGTTCAAGAAGGTTCTCAAGTGATGATCTTTCCGGCGTGGATTGTTTTATCCGGAAGATCCGGTGCCGGGACCGCGAAGCATTACTGAACCGGTAGGAACTCGCAGTTTGGATCGTCTCGGCGTCGTTATATCGAAGCCGGCATCCGATCGCTGAACAGGTGCTTGACAGGGTCCAAATGGGTTGTTAGCTTGCGTTTCTAGCACTCTTCCATTGAGAGTGCCAAGCCTAGAGCAAGTCCTTACAAAAGCTATGTCAGATGTCGACACCAGGTCCGGTCCGCAACTGGGTGAGAGAGCCCAGCATCTCCTCAAAGTATTGATCGAACGATATACCCAAGAAGGCCATCCGGTGGGTTCAAGGGCTCTGGCGCGGGATGCTCAATTGGACCTAAGCCCAGCAACCATCCGCAATGTAATGTCCGACTTGGAAGAACTGGGCTTTGTCCGGTCTCCCCATACCTCGGCAGGCAGAGTGCCCACCGTGCAGGGGTATCGGCTTTTTGTGGATAGTCTGTTGAAGGTGCAGACGCTGGATCTTAACGAGATCGAACAGATGAGCGAAAGTTTGGACCCGGATCTGGACACCAAGACGCTCATGGATACGGTTTCCAACATGCTGTCCGGGATCACTAAGCTGGCCGGCGTAGTTACCCTGCCTCGGCACGAACATGCCGCGCTTCGGCAGATCGATTTTCTACCTCTTAGCCAAAATCGTGTGTTAGCGATCATGGTGATCGATGACCGGGAAGTACAGAACCGTATATTACACACGGATCGGCCATTCGGCCGCGGCGAATTGGAGCAAGCCGCCAATTATTTGAATCATCTGTTCGCGGGTAAGGATATCTCGGAGGTGCGTCGAGTATTGATTCGGGACCTGCGTGAGACCAAAGAAACCATGAACCGCCTAATGGCGACGGCCATCGAGTTTGCTGAACAGGTTTTTAGTGATCCTGACGGCGGCGAGGACTTTGTGTTGGCGGGTCAGACCAATTTAATGGACTGTCAGGAACTGGGGAACGTCGAAAAACTGCGTGGACTATTTGAGGCCTTCAGCGAAAAGCAGGATATCCTCCATCTACTGGATCGTTGCCTGCAGGCCGAAGGGGTGCATATCTTCATTGGCGAAGAATCCGGTTTCCAAGTACTGGATGAATGTAGTGTAGTCACGGCACCCTATTCCGTGGATGGTGAGGTGGTCGGTGTTTTGGGAGTCATTGGACCCACACGCATGGCCTACAACCGGGTCATCCCCATTGTAGATGCAACCGCGCGTTTGCTTAGCGCGGCCTTGAAACCCCGGGATTAGTCCTTATATCGGCTCACGGGACGTGTTTCCGTCTGATGCGGCAGGGTTGTGCGCGCGATAATATATAGGAATTAGGAATTAGTAAATAGTAATTCCTAATTCCTAATTCGTAATTATTTAAGCTATTGAAGTTGGAGAGAAAGGATGGTTGGAAAGAAGCAGGCCTCTAGGGGTTCCAAACAGCGGACGGGCGATAGTTCCGACATGCCTGAGGACACCGAAGCAGAGATCCCGGCAGGCAATGGGCAGACCGATGTCGACACAACGTTAGCGCAGGACGAAGCAAACGGGAGTGAATCAGAGCCCCAGGAGTTAGCGCTGCTCCTGGAGGATGCCCGGGCCAAGGCGGACCAACACTGGGATCTATGCCTGCGGTTGCAGGCGGAGTTGGACAACCTCCAAAAGCGCTCGCGCCGTGATTTGGAGAACGCCCACAAGTATGCGTTAGAAAAATTCAGTTCCGAACTGCTTGCCGTTAAAGACAGCCTGGAAATGGGCCTGGCGGCGGCAGACCAGGAGAACGTGGACGGGGCAAAACTGAAGGAAGGCACTGAGCTGACCCTGAGAATGCTGGGTACGGTGATGGAAAAATTCAATATCCGCGAGGTGGATCCCCAGGGCCAGTGTTTCAACCCTGAATTTCACCAAGCTGTGTCGACCCAGGAGCGGGAGAATATGGAACCCAATATGGTCGTTACCGTAGTACAAAAGGGGTATTTACTGAACGACCGGCTGATACGGCCCGCCATGGTCATCGTTTCAAGGGCGGTACAGGAGCATGATGGCTCAAAAGTTGATGAAAAGGCTTGAATTCCCACAACGCGGCCCATATTTCTAGCACCAAGGGTGCTACGGCCTGAATGAGCACGGGTTTTCACAACTCAGAACTGGAGATTGAACAAAATGGGCAAGATTATCGGTATTGACCTGGGTACCACCAATTCCTGCGTCGCGGTGATGGAGGGCAACAAGCCGCGTGTAATCGAGAATTCCGAGGGTGACCGGACCACGCCTTCCTATGTCGCCTTCACCAGTGACAACGAGGTGTTGGTGGGCCAGGCGGCCAAGCGCCAGGCGGTCACCAATCCCGCCAATACCTTGTATGCGGTGAAGCGCCTGATCGGGCGCCGCTTTGATGAAAAGGTGGTGCAGCAGGATATGGAGTTGGTGCCCTATAAGATCGTTAAGGCGGACAACGGCGATGCTTGGGTGGAAGCCAACGGCAAGAAAATGGCTTCTCCTGAAATCTCCGCTCGCGTGCTGCAGAAAATGAAAAAGACGGCGGAGGATTATCTGGGTGAGGAAGTTACTGAAGCAGTGATCACCGTGCCTGCCTATTTCAACGATTCCCAGCGTCAGGCAACCAAAGATGCCGGGCGCATTGCCGGTTTGGAAGTAAAGCGCATTATTAATGAACCCACGGCGGCGGCGCTTGCCTATGGTATGGATAAAAAGCGCGGTGATGTAAAAATCGCCGTGTACGATCTTGGTGGCGGTACCTTCGATATTTCCATTATCGAGATTGCCGATATCGATGGCGAACACCAGTTCGAGGTGTTATCTACTAATGGCGATACCTTCCTGGGCGGTGAAGATTTTGACAAGCGGGTTATCGATTATCTCG
>JAZFSS010000176.1:0-3025 GCA_036446275.1 Gammaproteobacteria bacterium
GCAGGTTATGCAAATTTGATCCTGGCCGGTGGCGTAGAAGCCATGAGCCATGCGCCGGTCCTGTTAAACCATGACATGGTTACCTGGCTTGGAAAGTGGCAGCGTGCCCGTACCGCAGTGGCGCGCCTCAAGACCTTGGCCGGCCTGAAACCCGCCTACCTGAAACCGGTGATCGGATTGTTGTGCGGTTTGACCGATCCTATCGTGGGATTGTCCATGGGGCAGACCGCCGAAATTGTCGCCCATCGTTTCGATATTGACCGGGATGAAATGGATGAATTCGCGCTGACCAGCCATCAACGTCTCGCCCAAGCCCAGGATGAAGGCAACTTGGATGAAATAGAGGTCATCTACGATAGCCGGGGCAATGCCTATGAGACCGACACGGGCCTGCGTCGAGACAGCAGCATGGAAAAGTTGGCGCGCTTAAAGCCGGTGTTTGACCGCCCTTACGGCAAGGTCACCGCCGCTAATAGTGCACAGATAACCGATGGCGCGGCGTGGCTGATCCTGGCCTCCGAACAGGCGGTTCGCGAGCATGAGCTGCCGGTATTGGGGCGCATTGTGGATAGCCAATGGGCTGCCCTGGACCCAGCGGAAATGGGTTTGGGCCCGGTACACGCCATGGCACCCATGCTGGCGGGCCATGGCCTCGATAGCGGTGACGTGGACTATTGGGAGATCAATGAGGCGTTTGCGGCGCAGGTGCTGGGTTGTTTGAACGCATGGCAGGACGAACCCTATTGTCAGGGCGCTTTGGGTTTGGAAAAACCCTTCACACCCATCGAACGCAGCCGGCTGAATGTGGATGGCGGTGGTGTCAGCATCGGCCATCCTGTTGGTGCCAGCGGCGCGAGAATCGTGCTGCATTTGTTAAAGGTGCTACAGCGCACCAATACCAAGCGTGGTGTGGCAAGCCTATGTATCGGCGGCGGGCAAGGCGGCGCCATGCTGGTTGAAAGTGGCGGTTGATTAAGAAAGTAGGACCGGCGAGGCGCCGGTCGTACTATTGAAATGTTCGGAGTTTTTGCATGAATGACGAAACGGAACATCGCAACTGGTGGATCGAGACCGACTTTGACGATATTGCTTGGCTTCATTTTGACAAAGCCAAGAGCAGTACTAATGTATTGTCCGCCGAGGTGCTGGAGGAGCTGAACCAGCTGCTTGAAGACATTGACCGGGAGTCCCCGCGAGGGTTGGTAGTACTCTCAGATAAACCCAACGGCTTTATCGCGGGGGCCGACGTAACGGAATTTACCTCGATCACCGATCGCGATACGGCTTTGCAGTTGATCCGCCGGGGACAAGAGGTGATCGACCGACTGGCCAATCTGTCTTTTCCTACCGTTAGCTTGATTCATGGATTTTGTTTGGGAGGCGGCCTGGAATTGGCGCTGGCGTGTCGTTACCGGGTGGCGCGGGACGATTCCGGTACGCGGCTGGGGCTGCCGGAGGTGCGTTTGGGGATACACCCCGGTTTTGGTGGGAGTGTTCGCCTGCCGCGCTTGATCGGTGGTCTGGCGGCCATGGACTTGATGTTAAGCGGGCGCACCGTGAGCAGTTATCAGGCCCGTAAGTTAGGGATCGTCGATAAGATTGTGCCGGATCGGCATTTAAGGGCCGCGGCTTGTGCCTTGATATTAGAGCCGCCGCCGAAACATCGTCCCAAATGGTGGGCCGGGCTGACCAATGCAGCGCCGGCGCGCAAATTGGCGTCGGTATTTCTGCGTAAGAAGGTTGCGGAACGGGCGCCTGCGGAACACTACCCTGCCCCCTACGCATTAATCGATCTGTGGGAAAATCATTTCGATGGCCCCCTCACCATGTTGCGCAAGGAGGCGGAGTCCGTGGCCGGATTGATCACGGGCCCGGCGGCACAAAATCTGGTGCGTACCTTTTTATTGCAAGAGCGGCTCAAGGGATTAGGGAAGAAAACGGATCAAGTCGTAGAACATGTGCATGTGGTGGGCGCAGGGATTATGGGGGGTGATATTGCGGCCTGGTGTGCCGTGCAGGGTTTGCGGGTCACTTTGCAGGACCGTGAACCTAAATACATCGCACCGGCCATACAACGTGCCCATGCACTATTTCGCAGGCGGTTTAAGATTTCCCGTGAGGTGCAAGCGGCCATGGACCGGTTGATGCCGGATCATAAGGGGGTTGGCATATCCCAAGCCGATGTGGTTATCGAGGCGATCTTTGAAGACAGAGACGCCAAGCGGGCCCTGTACCGGGAGATCGAACCTCGCCTTAAACCGGGGGCGTGGTTAGCCACTAACACCTCCAGCATTCCGTTGGAGGAGTTGACCGAAGACATGGAGCAACCGGAACGGCTGGTGGGGCTGCACTTTTTTAACCCCGTGGCAAAGATGCAGTTGGTGGAGATTGTAAAAAGTATTGTCAGTAGCGATGCGGTGGTCAAGCATGCACTGGCATTCGCGCGGCGCATCGATCGGTTGCCTTTACCGGTGCGTAGCAGCCCGGGATTCCTGGTAAACCGAGCCTTAATGCCTTATTTGCTGGAAGCGGTAATTTTGGAGTCGGAAGGCATACCGGCCCCGGTAATCGACAAGGCCGCACGACAGTTCGGCATGCCCATGGGGCCCGTGGAATTGGCGGATACGGTGGGTTTGGATATTTGTCTACACGTTGCGGAGATCCTTGGGTCGCAGTTGGGCACCGAAATTCCAGAACGCTTGCGAAGCCTCGTTGCAGCCGGCCAATTGGGGCGAAAATCCGGCAGCGGATTCTATAAATACAAGAAAGGTAAACCGGTGCGAATCAAGGTGGAAAAAGATTACCACCCGCCAGATTATCTGACTGACCGGTTGATATTGCCGCTCTTAAATGCAACGGTGGCTTGTGTTCGGGAAGGCGTCGTGGAAACGCCTGATTTTGCCGATGCCGGCATGATCTACGGCACCGGTTTCGCGCCCTTTTTGGGTGGTCCGATCCACTATATTCAAGACGAAGGCGCCGATCGGCTGCATGACAAAATGAAACACCTGGAAGCGGCCTATGG
>JAZFSS010000177.1:0-9512 GCA_036446275.1 Gammaproteobacteria bacterium
GACTCCATGGCGTGATCCGTATTGTAATACTTAAAAGAGCCGCCCCTTCCTACGTAATGCAGATTGTGATATTCGTCCAGATAGTCGCATATTTTCTCATGACTTTCTGAATAACCCACTTCAAAAATCGGATACGCCTTGGGGATTTTTAATACCACGCTATCGATCACTTCATGTCTTTTAATAAATCCTAAATTTACCAAATTTGTAACGGTGCTTCTGGTAAGCGCTGCGTCGCTCGCGCTCCAAGTATCATCACCCCGGAAGCAGTAATGCTCCGTTACCAGGAGGGTCTTCCCGTCCGGCGCCATCTTCGTACTCCAGTTCGTAGGCTCATGGATCCTGCCGAACGGTATCTTTTGCTCGGGAATGTATATCCAGCTTTGATCGGTAACCCTTGCACGGTTAACCATGATGGTCACAATCACCAGATCTCTATATCGGAGCCTGGATGCGGCAGTGAGTACGTCCGCAGGCGGTTCCGGGTAAAGCAACCGGACCAATATAGTCAAAGGGATGCTGGATATGAATTCCTCCCCTCTGTACACCTCGGTCTTATCGCCGTTTTGCACCGTCACGCTGTCTATCCAGCGGTCACTATGGTTTACCCGCACGATGCGGGTATTCGTGGCAATGGGGTTGTCCTTTTCGACTTCCCTCTTCAGATTATCAGCGATCTGTCCAATCCCCAGGGGTGGGTAGTGGAATCTGCTGGCAAGGGTGCGGAAGCGCGAGGCGCCGGACCTGAAGAACGCTGTTTTGATCGCCATACCAAGGGAAAGCCCCTGGATTCGTTGCGCCGCCCACTCCCCACAGACCCGGCCGGCATCTATGCCCCAGACCTTTTCACTGTACTCCTTGAAAAAAATATTGAATGCAGTACGACCGAATTGACGTACGACCCAGTCCTCCAGGGATATGATTTGCGTATCTCTGAGGCCATGTTTAAGCCGTTCGATCGTATAGTCGAAGATGACTCTTGATGCTGTCGGGACACCCAGGCCAAAAAAGGCGTTCATCGGTTGCAATGGATAATCGAAATACTTGCCGCGCAGAAAAATCTTGCTTGAGCGGGCCACCACGAGCGCCTCGTCTTTGAGGACTTCCTGCAAGACAAAATGCTCTATCTTTTTGTTATTTGCACTAAATCTGTGACCACCCAGATCGAATCTGAAGCCATGGTGGTTTACAGTCTTCGCCAAGCCACCGACTGTCGGATCTCTTTCAATAATAAGGGCATCCGTTCCCGATCTGGACAACACGTAGCCTGCCGTTAGTCCGGCGAGGCCGGCGCCAAGAATCACGACATCCTCGACTTTGTTATGCTTGGTTCTCATGGTGGTATCTTTGGTAGTGGGTCAGTTTGACAGTATTTAATATGGAGCTGAAGAGAGGGGAGGAATACCCGGCGCGTCGTAGGCGACGAACGGAACAGGAACAGTGGAGCGAGATTAAGCAATGGGCATTCCTGTAGTTGGGACAGACAGAGGGTTTGGTGTTCTTGTCAAGACCATCGGCCGCAGGGAAGCGGCCGCTGAGCGTACACGGACGTATTCACCGCGTGTCTTGACAAGAACCCCGGACCTCTGTCTTGACCAGCAACCAATCCTGAATTGTAATGGTTATCAATGGGACACCACTCTAGCGCGCAAATCATTCCGTCTCCGTCAACCCTTTGTAATAGTCTTGGTATTCGTCGCTAATCCCCTCCGTAGCCCCCGTTCCTGCCGAGGCCCCGTAACTACCGGTCTCCGCAGTCTGAAAGTACCCTGGCTCCACGCCCGTGTAGGACGAAACACCATACCCTACCAGCAAGCCCAGGGACCATGCGGCGAGTGCTAGTAATGTCCAAACGCCATTTTTCATCCCATGCCCTCGTTAGGCCGAATCAGTCGAGTTTCCAAGCTCTCGATACTCATTCCTCTTCCGCCAGGTCTTTGTAGTAGTCCAGCAATTCCTGTGTGAGTTCCTTTTCTCCGCCGCGTTCGGCCCCATGTCCTGCCACACCCCCTACTTCGACCATCGGCGGTATGCTATAGCCCATCAGGAAACCTAGAAACAGCGCCACTACGACGATAACCTTCCAAAGAGTATTTTTCATTGTCACCCTACCTGTGTGAGTACAAAGGGCCGGTTCGGGCTCAACCGCCGGCTATAATAGTCCTGCGCGTCAGCATTCCCGAGGCCTTACTGTTTTTGGATGTTCCAGACAAACTGCCCCTCCTCTTGTTTCCGTTCGATGATCTCGTCGCCGGTGTTGTCACACATGGTTGCAATCGACTCCCCCGAAGACGGGTTATCGAAGATTAGCTCTAAGATGTCCCCTGTCTTAAGTTTTTCCAGTGCCTTTTTGGTGTAAATCTGCGGATGAGGGCAAACGTATCCCTTCACATCCAACAGATACTTTCCATCAGATAGTTTCTTGAATTGCATTGCCATAACAACCTCCTACTACATCAACGATGGACTAGATGTCACAGGCCGCAAACTCCTTTTCCATCTTCTTTGCAGTCCACCAGTTGAAAAATTTAACACCGATATACGCTCCCGGTATCATGCCCAAACCGAACAACCATCCCGAAGGATCCCCCTGGGATACCCGCACAAAGAATGCGCCGACGTTACATCCGAGGCCAAGTCTCGAGCCGATACCCATCAACGCACCGCCTATGATTGCCCAGGTTGCGAGTTCCACGGTGGGTTTCTTGAACTTGAACTCGTTATGCAAAAGGGCCATTACGGCCGCACCGCCGATCAGCGCCAGGGACATCCAGTCAGCCGGGTTGATAGCCGGATTTGGAATACCATTGACATAGCCAAAATAAATGTTGTCCATATTGTCCCAGCCCAGCTTCTGGAATACCCAACCAACCCACTGGGCCTCCTGCGTTGTCACATACCAATACCCGGGATCAAATACGGTGCCATTGACGGAGATGCCAAAGTCAAAACCCATTCGTTCAAGCAGTGTCCCGGCGTTTCTGACGCCGAATTTAATGCGTAACCCCTGTATGACGAACATATGCAGCCCAGCGGCGATTCCGAGTACCAAACCCGCGATCGCGGTTCGCCTGGAGGCCATAATCATGGTCCAATATCCGCTTAAGTCAGCTTTAAGACCCCTATGGTTTTGCCCCTCTTTCTTCCTCTTTCTAATAAACCCCTTACGTGACCAGAACATATACACAACAATCAACAGCAAAGCCGCCGGCAGGACTACGCCTATGAAGAGATTGCCTACGAATGCGCCGACAACCGACTCATTGGTCCAACCGAGCATTTCCGCGAAAGTCGTCACCGGCTGATCCCACACGTAGCCGGCCAGGTATTGATCTACCCAGCCATCACCGGCATTGATCACTTCGGGCAGGCCCTTTGCCACCGCAGATTCGTGCCAGGCCCTTGGCACCAGCTTATTCGTCCACCCGGCTATATCCACAAAGATCGCCTGAGTGACACTGATCGATAGTACGACAAGCAGGGCGCTACCGTTGCCTTCGCCGGTCTTATAGAGTGAACCGGATGCACATCCTCCTGCGAACACCATGCCGACACCGAAGACGAATCCGGCTACTGTCGCATGTATGCTTACCGGGGCTGCGTGAAAGGTGCTCATACCGGTTGCGCTCACGAACGCCCCGACCAAACCGAACAGTGCAATCGCGATCATAATCCCGACCGCCATCCTGGGCACGCCGACAGCGAAGAGATCTCGAAAGGCCGACGAGAAACAGAATCTTCCATACTGGAGACACATCCCGTAAATCAGGCCGAACCACAGGTACACCGACAGATAGATATAGTATTCGTTAACGGCGTAGGTTCCGCAGCTGACAAGCGCGAAGAAACCCAGGATTCCGTAGGCCCACAAACGCCGCTTTCTTTCACCGTTGTCCATACTTGCCGCCTGTCAATCCCGTCAAAATCGATCCAACACCACCGCCCCCTATACAGAGGACGCCGGCTCGTAAATACGAATGATTGTCTGGTAATTAAACACCCTGTCCGACACCATAAATTCTTTCGAAAGCCGGTAACCCGCAGTTCTTTTCGCGATCGGGTCGGGAAGCACCTGGCGCCGATCACTGGATATGATTACCACGGCCGCCTCCACTGGCCGATACGTAGCACCTTTAGTAAAGACGTCGGGATCAATGCCATCCCAAGTGAACCGTAGCGACGAAGTATCGATGCTCGCCGATCGTAGCCCCGAGGGACTATCCTGGCCGGCAACGATCAGCTTGTCGGTGAACATATCCAAAAGCGGGACCGTAACCGCCGGATTGATCAGAGAACGTAATTGCGCCAGCGCGTATACCTCCACTTCGGTTGCCTCAATAGTATTAAGATATTTGCCTGCCGCCTGCACGTTGGCAGCACTGGTCTTCTGCAGAAACGGCAAGTAACCGAAAACAGCCATCGCGAGAGAGAACGCCACGGAACAAGAAACGATAGATCGTGCCAAGCCCGCATTCTTTATCTCTCGTAGTGCATATGCCGCCAGTAAGGCCACCATGGGCAGTACCACCACCATATACCGGGCGCGCCGAATATCGAGCAAGATCACCAGCAACAACGGCCAGCCGATGATCACGTATTTCCAATCCTTCTTTCGTATCGCCACGTATACGGAGCACAATGCTGCAAACGTAATGAATGGATGTATTTGAAAGAAGAACGTCGAGGTTAGACTTTCCTGCCAACGTTGCAGCCCGGGCAGCTGGTAGCTTTGCAAGAGACTGATTTGGGATGCGATTACCTCAAACTTCCACAACAGGAAGATCGCCAAGACAAATGTAGCGCAGCCGCACACTGCGACCCCACGGCGACCCACTACTCTCCATCCCAGGTCGGCGTGACACAGGAATATAATCGGAATAACGCTCAAGATTAGCCAGGCCGAATACTTTGACAACATGGCAAGGGTTATCGCAAGCGACGCCCCAAGCAGCCACGCGATACCACCATTACGAGCCGCCTTGATCGTCGTGAAAACGGCGAGTACGACGAAAAACATCGCCGGCACATCGACCAGCATTAGCGGAACCTGCGTAAGCAGATAGGGCATCCCCAGCAGTAGTCCACCGGCATACAAGCCGGCCTCCCTGTTCCACAGGGTCTTACCAATCAAGAAGGTCAGCACAACCGTGCCGGAGAACAGCAAGGACGAAAACACCTGGGTTCCTATTCTTGTTTCGCCTACCAGGCCGAAGATGAGACCATATAGGAACGGAATCAGCGGAAGATCGGTCCAAACCATTATTTGGTTGCCCCACTCACTCAGAAAATATCCCGCCCCATAGAGTTCGAGATGCTTGGCTTGAATAAAATACCGTGCCGCGTCCACGTTGACTTCCGGTTCACCCCAAAACAGCATTGCAACGGCAAACGACGAGGTAAACAGAAGAATGACCGGCCGGCGCGTAACAAACGACATGTGCGACATTGCATACGCCAGCAAAAGACCGCCGAGAAGTATGGAGGAGAATCGAACGACATCTGCATCCGCGAACACCCACTGCCAGCTCGTGAGCCGATTGTCATCCAAGAAACGAAAGGTAAATAGAAGGAAGAACGTTACCAACGTCAGCATCGCGACCAACAGGGCTAACAGCCGCTGCTCCTCGCGTACCAAAGTTTTCGCGTTAACGGGCACCAACTCACCCCTTTCCGGCGGTTCGCTTCGCCAGGACGCAAACACCCTGCTTTAGGTGCATCCTATTTTGTGATTTTGGCCTCATCCCGGATTACCAAGATATCACCTTATCGGCGTCAAATAACTTCTCGACAAGGTCTTCATACGAAACATTTCCCTCCGAAAGGTCGATGATTTCCACATCATTGTCTTCGGACTGCATTTCTATGAGCCACGTTGGCAGTGGGTTTAGCCCATCCGTTAATATGTATAACACCTTCACTGTTAATTTCATCTTCGATAACGAATCTACTGACACGTAAATAAAATCTACTCAGCTACCCCACAGTTTCATCGCCTACAGTACAATGACCCGATCTGCATCGTGATTCATCATCGCGTTGCCATATTGCCCCCCGCAGGAAACCCCACCAGGCAGGTTGTGGGCGTCTATTCCATGCCGCGCCGCACTGAGTTCGCACACGCTCAGAGAGACGTTTGGTACCAAAATCAATTTGACTAAAGAATCCTGGGTTAGCAACTTTGCACCATCGTCCATCACAAATATCTCCACATCATGACCCTTCTGGAGTGCGGCCTTGGTGATGTCGCGAAGTTGCGTCAGGTGTCGGTCACTGTTTACAAGTATTCCAAGCTTCATTACCTCTACTCCAATTCGTTAGTCAGCGCAGGATACATGGAATCGCCATCGCCATAGTTTACTAATATGTTAATGGCCGGCGGAGCCAGAAAAAGGTAGCCGCCCATGCGCTTGATATAAATAGCTAAAATTTACACGGCAGCCGACCACCATGAACCCCATGGACGACTAGATCTTAGACGATTATGCTATGTTGAGAAACCAGCGATGGGAATGATGCGTTTACATCATTTGCCTACGCACAGGGAGTATACTTCTGAGGGTCATACAATACGCGGGAAGATAGTCAAATCCGAATACCGTCGAGTGTCTGGATGCGCTGTTGGAGCGCGTCCTCCGGGCACCCGTCAAGACACTACTACTGGCGGAATACCCGTTAAAGCACTCCTATAATTCATCATTAGATTTGCCCTAATAGGGCAGAACATTATCGTATCCCAGAAGTTTTGTCGCAATCTCTTTGTCGGAAAGAATCTCCATATCGTTATTGTCTTTTTGGTTTGAATAGAATCTCACGTTCAATTCCTTCATTAACGTCACGTTGTCCCTGTCTTCCTCAGTAAGGGACAACGTTCTGTCCAGCACAAACACGTCTATCACATCGTCAACCAATGTAAGCCCCAGCGCCATCCGCAACGCCTCACTGGTTCTATCGCGAATAAGCACAGCGATCTTCTTTGCCATAGGGTTCTCTGATTAAGGGCGGCTAGGGTCTTTCCCACGGCGAACACTCCGCATACCTAACAAATTACCAGCCCAATGCCTTCACCCGCGCGCAAAATTATATTCGTAGAGCTGGCCGCACCTTCATGCGCGCGCCTTTATGCAAACTACCTGACTACGGTCTGCGAGAATACGTGACTACGATTGTTTTGGTCAAGCCTTTTTCATTGTCTCCGCGGTTTACTTACACCCACGGAACAAACGGCCGTTACCATTAAAGAAGATTGTGCCGGTAAGCGTATGCCACGGTTTCGGCTTGGCTATGAACGCCCAACTTCGCCTGTATATGCTGGATATGATTCCGCACCGTCACGAGACTGATGTATAACATTTTAGAGATAACCCGTGCCGTAAGTCCCTCGGCGAGAAGTTTAAGAATTTCGGACTCACGTGCCGTAAGAGTCGAGACGTCATTACTACTATTACCGTTACCTCTGCCACTATATGAAACGCTCTTTGCCTGGTCGGCATACTCCATGACGTCCAGGGCATTGGTGACCCCTTCTCGGTGCAGGAGATGAACACAGGCCCAGCAATCTTTCTCGCGGGACGGCATGAGTACGATACTTACCGAAAGATGAAGCTCGCTGCCGTTACCGTTGCTCACCTGAAGGGGAAAAGTCGTAGGACCTTTACCGCCGTCGGTCATACGAGCGACACAACATCCATCACTGCAAAATGGCTCGCCGATCAGGTCTTTTCCGCGGACGATATCGTTGCAGTGTCGGTGGAGAGCCTCGTTGGTTGGGATGTCGAGGAGCTGCGCACAGCCCGAGTTCCAGAAAATAATTCGCTGCCGTGAGTCGACGGCAAAAACACCATCAACCGTATGGAAAAGAAGATCCTCGACCGTTGACATATACCCATATTCCGTGCTGGATTTGCCGAATCCGCGCTGATCACCCCTTCGTAGCGCAAACACTCTCGGAACTTTCTGCTAAAAATAAGCGTAGCAGGTGATTCTAATAGATTATCGGTATAAGTCAATTTCCGCCAACATAGACCGGGCCCAACACTATGGCGCAGGAGAATAGCTTCAGAGGTTCCGTAGTTATTTAACGAAGATTTGCGTGCAATCGGTCTCGTTTTCCCGCACCCTTCACGCTACGCGCTCTTTCCTCGCTACAGCCCTATTACTCGGACAGGCTCCTATTTCACGACAGCGATGCCAGGGGTCTAAGTAGCGTGGCTGGAATGAGCTTCCGTGCTGGGACCGGCATTGTCGCGGCAATCCGTTCCGCCAGGGCACGACCCCGGGCAATACGATCCCGCACCGAGACCCCACCCTGGTAGTTTGCCTCTACATGCAACCCGGGCAGTTGTTGCAGCTGTTTCGCGATCGCCTGCAGCCGTGCCTGATAGGCGCCGTGATAAAGTGGCAGGGCGTGTCGGTGACGGTCTATCCGAACCATTTCGGGATCGCCTTTGAGACCCAGCAATGGCCGTAAAGAATTTATCGTTTCGTCGATCATGCGTTCATTATTCCACGCCAGCACCTGGGGCAGGCGCGCGCCCCCCATATAAGTTGTTAGCAATGCCTTGCCGGGAGGCGCCCGGTCCGGAAACAGGCTGCTCATCCATAGGTTGCCGCTGATAGGGAGCCCCGCCTGCCGGGGTGTGAGAAATCCGGTGCCGTCCAACGGATGATCAATCGCGGTCCGGTCAAAGCCTAAATGGATGACACCCAGTGGCGCGTATTGAATGCCCTGCAGCAATACCGCCAGTTCACTATCCAAGGGGGCGAGTAAGTCGGCCGCGACGGGAGCTGGCGTTGCCAAGACCACTTGGCGTGCCTGTACAGTTTGTTCGTCACCGGCAGTGGTAGCCGTTACCTGCCAGTGGTCATGTTCCTTGACCAAACTCCGTACACGATGATCCTTGCGCACAAAGATACCGGGGGTCTCAGCCAGGGTATGCACTAAAGTACTCATGCCATCTTGGAATGAGAAGGCATCTGTGACACAGCCGGTTTTACGCCGCAGTATTCTGTTCATTAGAATTCCAGCAGTGATACTGCCATAGCGACACTCTAATGCAGTCAGCCGGGGCAAAGTTGCGGCGGCACTGGCACGGTCGGGGTCTGCCGCCAGGGTGCCGGCGATAAAGGGTTCCATGGCCTTTTCGAGTACCTCTGCCCCCAGGCGCCGGGTAATGAATTGGCTGACGGATTCGTCTACATCGCGGCCGGCCGGCATAAAGGGCTCAGCCAACAGGCGTAGCTTACCGCGCAGACTCCACAACGGGGAACAGACCAGTCCTCCAAGGCGCATAGGCAGGGCCTTTAATTCACCTTGATATAGCAAGTAGCGGCGCGCCTCGGCGGCAATGTTGCGGCGGGTCTTTTTCGGTTCTAGCGCCGCAGCCCGAATTAAATCAGTAACCTCGGGACGGAAGTTCATCAGCAACGCCGCGGCGCGTTCGGTGAGATAGCCATCTTGCCGGCTACTTTGTATCTTGCCGCCGACCCGATTGTCGGCCTCCCAGACTTCAACG
>JAZFSS010000178.1:0-12459 GCA_036446275.1 Gammaproteobacteria bacterium
CCGGGGCAAAATACCACCAGCTATGGGCACACGCACAGCTGCTGGCTGAACTGACTGACCACCTGAATAAAACCCTGCCGTCTTCTATTTCAGGACACTGCATGGTCGCAAATCTTCATAATACAGAACTTGTCATTGGAACTGACTCCCCGGTGTGGACGACACGGCTACGCTACTATACCCCGCAAATCCTAAAACATTTCGCCACACACCCGACAGTTGTCGTGCGTCGAGTCAAAATACGTGCTTTACCTATAGCCAACCCTCCAGCACCGCGACCGCGCTACCGAATGAGGATATCTCGCGACAATGGCGAAATACTGGAACAAACTGCCCGAGCTGTGAATGATTCCCGGTTACAAAAAGCCTTACTAAAACTTGCCGCCCGGGCAAAGTGACGAAGACCCTGAGGCCGGTCAAACTACGGGCACTGGTCGAATAAACGAAACCGGCGCGCTTTCTACATCATCGAATATAACTTCTTCCCAAGCATCTTCTTCCTGCAGCAGTGCCTGAAGTAACTTGTTATTCAGAGCATGCCCTGACTTATGGCCACTGAAGGCGCCAATCAAGCTGTGCCCTAATAAGTAAAGGTCGCCGATAGCGTCTAGGACCTTGTGCTTTACAAACTCGTCCTCGTAACGGAGACCATCTTCATTCAAAACACGAAAGTCATCAAGCACCACAGCATTATCCAGGCTCCCACCTAGTGCAAGCTTGCGCTCCCGCAATTGCTCGATGTCGCGCATGAATCCAAAGGTTCGCGCCCGGCTTACTTCTTTGACAAACGAGGTGGTGGAGAAATCTACCTCGGCCCGTTGTGTGCGTTGCCGGAATACGGGATGCTCAAAATCAATCGTGAAAGCAACTTTAAACCCTTCAAACGGTTCGAATCGCGCCCATTTATCGTTTTCTTCAACCTGAACGGTTTTCTTGATCCGTATAAACCGTTTTGGCGCCTGCTGGTCTTCGATGCCCGCGGACTGGATAAGAAATACGAATGGGCCGGCGCTGCCGTCCATAATTGGGACTTCAGGGGCACTTAGATCGACATAGGCATTGTCAATGCCCAAACCAGCCAGGGCAGACAACAAGTGTTCAACTGTGGAAATCCGAACGCCATCTTTAACCAGGGACGTAGATAGCTGGGTATCACCAACATTTTCGGGGCTGGCCTTGATTTCCACGGGTTCGTCCAGATCTACCCGCCGAAAAATAATACCCGTATCAACCGCTGCCGGACGCAATACCAGATATATTTTTTTCCCTGTGTGAAGGCCGACTCCTGTGGCCCTTATAACGTTCTTAAGTGTTCTTTGGCATATCATTCGCGGTTGCGTCTCTAACTAGCCCAAAACATGGAGGGCCGAAAAACCCCGCGGGCATGGTACCACAGGGCCCTAACGGTGCAAAGACAATCAAGCAAAAGCAGAACTAACTAGCTGATCAATAGTGCAAATCAGCCCTGTTCCTGCATTTGCCTGGATCCCGAATGTTGGACTGCAAACCCCCCCGCTAGTCAGCCTGCCTACGCAGGAAAGCCGGGATATCCAGATAATCGAAATCCTCCTCTACTGCCACCGCCGGTTGGTTTCCTGAAGCCCGCTTGCGGATCACCGTTGGGCGTTCCAGCTGATGGTAGTCCACTTCACCATTACTGTTCTTTTCCACGAGTTTTACCGGCGGCTCCTCCCGTAACGCTTCCACTCCCAGGCCAGTGGCTACTACGGTGACACGCAATTCATCCCGCATATCAGGATCAATGACCGTCCCCACCACCACCGTGGCATTTTCCGAGGCAAACTCTTTCACGGCGTTGCCCACCTCTTCAAACTCGCCAATAGAAAGATCCATGCCCGCGGTCACATTCACCAAAATACCGCGCGCGCCCATCAAGTTCACATCCTCGAGCAGCGGGCTGGCAACAGCAGACTCGGCTGCCTCTTGCGCACGGTCTTCACCGGTTGCCGAGCCGGAACCCATCATGGCCATTCCCATTTCCGACATTACTGTGCGCACGTCCGCGAAGTCTACGTTGATCAAACCCGGCCGGGTAATCAGTTCAGCGATTCCCTGTACAGCACCAAGCAACACATCATTGGCAGATTTAAAGGCATCCAACAAACTGATATTTTTCCCCAGTACGGTTAATAATTTCTCGTTAGGAATAGTGATCAGGGAATCCACGTATTGGCCTAAATCCCGCACTCCACTGTTTGCTATTTCCATGCGCTTGCGGCCCTCAAACGGAAACGGCTTGGTGACCACAGCTACCGTTAGGATTCCTAACTCCTGCGCCACTTGAGCTACCACCGGGGCGGCTCCGGTACCCGTTCCGCCGCCGAGGCCCGCGGTAATAAAAAGCATATCCGACCCTTCTATCACCTCTTGAATACGGTCCTTGTCATCCAAAGCCGCCTGCCGGCCAATTTCGGGGTTCGACCCAGCACCCAATCCCTTGGTGATACTGCCGCCCAACTGAAGCGTAGTTCTGCTGCTAAGATTCGCAAGCGCCTGTGCATCCGTATTAGCGCTAATGAAATCCACACCTTCAATGTTAGCTTCCACCATGTGTTGCACGGCATTCCCTCCGCCGCCACCGACTCCGATCACCTTGATGACCGCGTTCTGGCTGTAGGAATCCATTAATTCAAACATATTTGTGTCTCCTCAATTGCGTGGATCGTTATAAACTCGGTGGGTTTCAGCACTAGACATTACATCCGCGCCTCAACTCCAGCCGTATCATCGTTACGCCGTCGGGCATTGTTAAAAATTTCCTTGAAACCAGCTCTTCATGCGACCTAGAACACCTCGAATGCCATGCCCCCACTGCATATCCAGAGGACGATTGGACCTGTTTTGGTGTCCAAACAACAGCAATCCGACGCCGGTCGCATAGATAGGGTTACGTACCACATCGACCAGGCCGGACACATACTGCGGGATACCCAACCGAACCGGCATGTGAAATATTTCCTCCGCCAGGTCTACCACTCCTTCCATCTTGGAACTGCCGCCAGTAATGACCATGCCGGCCGCGGTCAGATCCTCGAACCCGCTACGTCGCAATTCCGCCTGGACTAAACCCATCAACTCCTCATAACGAGGCTCGACAACCTCCGCCAAGGTATGCCTTGCCAAACGCCTGGGAGGGCGATCACCAACACTTGGCACCTCTATCGTTTCATCAGCGCTAGCTAGCTGGGTGAGCGCACAGGCGTATTTGATCTTGATCTCTTCCGCGTTCTGCGTTGGTGTACGCAGCGCTACAGCGATATCATTGGTTACTTGGTCTCCAGCGATGGGAATGACCGCGGTGTGACGAATAGATCCTTCAGTGAATACTGCAATGTCCGTGGTACCGCCTCCAATATCAACAAGACATATCCCTAGTTCCTTTTCATCCTCGGTCAGCACGGCATAGCTCGAGGCAAGCTGTTCAAGGATGATATCGTCCACTTCCAAACCGCAGCGGCGCACGCACTTGATGATATTTTGAGCCGCACTTACTGCGCCGGTAACCAAATGCACTTTGGCCTCCAGGCGTACACCGGACATTCCTACTGGCTCCCGTATCCCTCCCTGGTTATCGATAACGAATTCCTGGGGTAGTATATGGAGCACCTTTTGATCCGCGGGAATCGCCACCGCACGGGCCGCATCAATGACACGCTCGACATCGGGCGGGGCTACTTCCTTATCGCGAATAGCTACGATTCCGTGAGAATTTAGGCTACGAATATGGCTTCCCGCAATGCCGGCATACACAGAGTGGATCTGACAACCAGCCATCAGTTCGGCTTCTTCCACGGCACGCTGAATCGAATGCACTGTGGATTCAATATTCACCACCACGCCCTTTTTGAGTCCGCGGGAAGGGTGCGAACCGATTCCGACAATCTCAATTTCCCCGTCTGGGGTAATTTCGCCAACCACGGCAACCACTTTTGAGGTGCCGATATCCAGGCCTACAATCATGTTCTTTTCAGTCTTTTTCGGCATGTCGATTAACCCGGTTGGCCCGGCTCCTCTAAACCTTGTGAATCCCAGTGCGCGGCGAACCCGTTGCTGTAACGAAGATCGACGGTACGCAAATCTGCTGTATTAGCTGCTAGCAAATCGGGGTACACCCGCAGGAAACGTAACAACCTGGGGTAAGGATCGGATCGCCCGAGCCTTAACTCCACGCCGTTATCCCATTTCATAAACCATGCGCGGCGCTGATCTTGCGCCAAATAGGTTATGTTTCGTCCCACACTTCGGGCTGCCTTGGCCATTACCAGATATTGATCAACCACCTGTGTAAGCAATTCCATAGGGCCTGATAAAACCGGTAATCCCTGCGGATAACTTTCCGCTGCAGGCGCAAAAAACTCGCCATATATGTTCACCAAGCCTCTATCGCCCCAGCGGGCCAGCGGTTTCTGTTCTCCAACCCGAACCCGCAGCAAATCCGGCCAGACCCTACGCACTGACGCCCTATACACCCAGGGCAGCTGCTCCACAGCGGCCCGAATGGCCTTAACATCTACGTTGAAAAACCCTTCACTCACATAGCCCGTTACCGTTTCTTCCAGGGTCTTAGCCGAAAGATGCCGAAACTCTCCTTCAATCTGCACGGCACGAATAGGCATGGTATTGGGATCGCGAAGCCTTTCCAGACCCCAACCTACTGCTACCAAGATGGGCACAAACAAAATCGCTACCCTTATGCATCGCCATAAAACTCGGTGACCTTGCTTACTGCGCTTGTGAGACCGCTTCATTTCTGCAGCTGTTCCTATACCGATACCGCAGGCTCAAGACTGCCCTCGAGCACTTGCCATACCAAATTATCAAAATCGATTCCCGCGGCGTGTGCGGCCATGGGAACCAAACTGTGGTCTGTCATACCCGGCACTGTATTTACCTCAATCAACCAAGGCGCCCCATGTTCGTCTACCATGAAATCCACCCGACCCCAGCCGGTGGCCCCAAGCGCATCGAAGGCCTGTAGCGCTAAGTTTTGAAACCTTTGTTCCACCTCTTTTGGCAAACCGCAGGGGCAGCGGTACTTAGTGGTATCTGCGAGATATTTGGCCTCGTAGTCATAAAATTCCCGCGGTGTTTCCAAACGGATTAACGGCAGAACTCGTAGGCCCAGCACGGCTGCCGTGTATTCAGAGCCCTCGATCCAGCGTTCAACCAGCACCTCCGCGTCATATCGGCGGGCTAGCTGCAACGCACCGCGAAGTTGGTTTTCGTTTGCCACCTTTGTCATGCCGATACTGGACCCCTCGCAAGCAGGCTTTACGATCACCGGAAACCCAATCTTTTGCGCTACCTGATCCAACTCTTCATCACTCCTTAGGACACAGAACGGCGGCGTCGGCAAACCTATGCCCTGCCATACCTGTTTACTGCGAATCTTGTCCATAGCCAACGCGGAACCCAATACACCACTACCTGTATATGGGAGGCCAATAACCTCTAGTGCTCCCTGAATAACTCCATCTTCACCCCCTCTGCCGTGCAGCGCGATGAATGCGCGAGCGAACTTACCTTGTTCCAGACGAGTCATCACGTCCTGTTCCGCGGTGTCCAGCGGGTGCGCGTCCACGACTCGATGCAGTAGCGCCTGCAAGACCGCGTCACCGCTTTGCAGGGATATATCCCGCTCTGCGGAAAGCCCTCCCATCAGCACAACCACCTTGCCAAACTCACCAGCCTCCCGTACACGATGTCTCTCCTCCTGGGCCGGCTCCATACACGCGCCCTCATTAACGCAGCACGTCGCTAGCCGACGGGGCCGGCTCACCCACGATGTGCACTTCAAGTTCTAGACACACACCATGTTGCCGCTCAACCTCTTCCTGAACTTTGTAGATCAGGGCTTCAATATCACTGGAAGTAGCGTTGCCGGTATTTACGATGAAGTTAGCATGCATTTCCGAAACACAAGCACCACCAACGCAGCACCCTTTAAGGCCTGAAGACTCAACCAATTGTGCAGCGTAGTCCCCGGGGGGATTACGAAACACTGAGCCACAACTCGGTTGGCTGGTTGGTTGAGTCCGGCTCCGTTGGGCCAGAAAATCCTTAATGCGGGTTTGGCACTGCAAGCTGTCCCCCGTTTCGAGTTTCAAGCAAATAGCGGTGAACCACTCGTCTTGCGGGCCTTCAACACAGCGGTATCCGATCTTGTACTCATGGGGCTTGCGCACATGTCGACCGCCAAACCGGTCCATGGTCTCGACTTCCGTGACGTACTCCCAGGTCGTGCTGCCAAAGGCGCCGGCGTTCATCGCCAGCGCTCCCCCCATGGTGCCTGGGATACCAACGAGAAACTCAGCCCCGGCCAGGCCTCGAGTGGCGCAAAACCGGGCCACTTTGGCACAAGCAATCCCAGTACCTGCGCGCACCAATAGCGGCTCGGGCTGTGACAAATCAGGAAATACGCCAAAGGTCGAGACTACAGCCCCTGCAATACCACCATCGCGCACCAACAGGTTGCTTCCCAAACCAACCCAGTACACTGCTTCTTGCGGTGGTAGCGTACGTAAAAACTCAGCCAAGTCCTGCGCGTCCGCGGGACGGTACCAGCGCCGGGCCGCTCCACCGGTACGCCAACTGGTATGCCGAGACATAGGCTCGTTCATACGCAATTCACCACGCAGTGAAACACCGCTGTCATGGGCCGCTATCATTTGTCCACCTTTAGGACCGGCCCCCGGCCGGAATGACGACACATCAGCGCTTCCCTAGTACGTTTCACGACACCACCCTCGCAGCTGGTGGTGACCAGCGTTTCGCTAGTTGAGGCGCCAGGTTGCCAATATCGCCGGCCCCTAAAGTAAGTAGTACATCCCCGTCAGCAAGCACGGTAGGGAGAAAATCCGGGAGTTCAGATACGGTTTCTACAAAGACCGGGTCCACCTTGCCTCTGGCTCTAATTCCGCGGCATAGAGAACGCCCGTCAGCTCCTGTGATCGGTGTCTCACCGGCTGCGTACACTTCCGTCAGCACCAGCACGTCCGGCTCGGACAATACTTGTGTAAAATCCTCAAAGAGATCGCGGGTACGAGTGTAGCGGTGAGGTTGGAAAGCGACTACTAGACGTCTTTGCGGCCAGCCGGTTCGGATTGATTCGAAGGTTGCGGAAACCTCGCGGGGATGATGCCCATAATCGTCCACTAACATCACAGTACCAACGGCGGTGCTTCGCTCTCCATACATCTGAAACCTGCGGTCAATGCCCTGAAATCCGACCAGCGCCCGCTGAATTGCTGCATCAGAAACCCCCAGCTCCGTGGCAACTGCAATGGCTGCCAGGGCATTTAACACATTATGGCGCCCAGGAAGATTTAGGGTGGCAGGCAAGGGTTGCGAACGACCACGCCGATGCACCGTAAAATGCATCTTCATTCCTTCTTGGCTCAGATCCTGTGCACGCACATCTGCGTCGGAATCAATCCCATAACTACAAACAGGGCGGGTTACATCAGGCAGAATACTTCGCACCACATCATCATCGAGACACAGCACGGCAAGCCCATAGAACGGGAGATGGTGCAGAAAATCCAGAAATGCCTGGCGCAGCCGGTCAAAATCACCCCCATAGGTCTCTAAATGATCTGCGTCGATATTAGTGACAACGGCCAGCATAGGTTGCAAATGCAAAAACGAGGCATCGCTTTCGTCTGCTTCTGCCACAAGATACTGACCGGTTCCCAACCTGCCATGACCCGCCGCGCTGTTAAGCCGACCGCCGATCACATAGGTGGGATCCAGATTATCTTCCGCCAAAAGGCTTGCCACCAGACTTGTGGTGGTAGTCTTTCCATGGGTGCCGGCCACCGCCACGCCATAACGAAATCGCATTAGCTCGGCAAGCATCTCGGCCCGGGGCACCACTGGAATATGCCTCCCACGTGCAGCCTGAACTTCAGGGTTTTCCTTCTTTACCGCCGTGGATACCACCACCACATCCGCTTCCCTTACATGCTCCGCCGCGTGACCTATCTGACAAACAGCGCCAAGTTCCTGTAAATGCCGAGTCATGGTGTTGTGTCGCAGATCGGAACCAGATACCTGGTACCCTAAATTCAACAGCACTTCCGCAATACCACCCATTCCCGCACCACCTATCCCTACAAAATGCACATGCCGAATCCTGCCCATTGCTTCTGCCGCCATCGGAACATAGGGCACGCCAATAGGTTTCATTATGCAGAACCCCGTTGCTCTTTCTGCAGGTTATTACCTGCTATCTGCGTACAAAGATCTGCGATACGGCGGGCAGCATGCGGTTTTGCAATACGCCGCGCATTACAGGCCATGGTCAACAGTCTTTCTCGGGCGCTACTAAACTTGGTCAATAATTGCGCAAGATTTTCTGGGTTAAGTTCCGCTTGTGGAATTAATATTGCCGCATCCGCATCCACTAGATAATTGCCATTGGTGGTTTGATGGTCGTCGACGGCATGAGGATAGGGAACTAATAGTGATGCCACGCCTACCGCCGCTAGCTCCGCGATCGTCATGGCGCCCGCTCTGCAGACGACTAGATCCGCCCAACCGTACGCCGTATCCATGTCTTCAATAAAAGCGGTAACCCGGCCTTCGACGTTTGCCTTGCGATATCTGCGCTGGGCCAGTTCAAGGGTGTCTTTTCCCGCTTGATGCCAGATCTCCGGCCGCTGCTCACAAGCAACTAGCGCCAACGCCGCCGGGACTGTTTCATTTAGCACCTGCGCACCCAGGCTTCCACCTAGTACGAGCAGGCGAATCGGTCCTGCTCGCTGTGCCAAACGCTGCTCCGGAACCGGAAGATTCTGGATAGATGACCTTACAGGATTTCCGGTATGAACCGAATTCCGCTTTGCCGGCAGGGTATCGGCAAACGCTTCCATCGAACATGTGGCTACTATAGACAACCATCGATTAGTCAATCCCGCTACCGAATTCTGTTCATGGATCAGTAATGGGTAGCCCATCATCCATGCAACCAGTCCCCCCGGCCCGCTAAGATAGCCCCCCATGCCCAGCACCACGCAAGGACGCACCCGCAACAGGATCAAAAATGCCTGCCACAAGGCAAAAAGCAACATAAACGGTGCAACTATTAATCGTAATATGCCCTTGCCACGCAAGCCGCGAATGTGTACCCATTCGATCGGTAGTCCTAACTGTGGAACAACACGGGCCTCCAGACCCGCGCGCGTTCCCATCCATACAACTGCAATCCCCGAGTCCAATAACTCCTGCGCCACGGCTACCGCCGGGAATACATGCCCCCCTGTTCCACCTGCCATAATCAGCACCGGACCGGCTAAACCTTTTGTCCTGCTCACCGGCCCCTCCTCATCTTTTTTTTGCGCTTTGCGGCATCCGCGTAATCTATTGAAAACCGCGACTCATAATCGACGCGCAGCAACATGGCAATGGCCACAACGCTTACAATCAGGCTACTACCTCCGTAACTAAGTAAAGGCAATGTCAAACCTTTGGTAGGCAACAAACCCATACTCACACCCATATTGATAAAACTCTGCAAGCCCAGCCAGATTCCGATGGCGTAGGCACAATAGGCCGAAAACAGGTTTCCCGTCATCTCCGCTACACAGCCGATACGAAAAGCCCGATACACCATGAAACTGAATAGGATGATAACCACCAGAATTCCCACCAATCCCAGTTCCTCGCCAAGCACAGCCAATAGAAAATCCGTATGTGCCTCGGGGAGGTAAAAAAGTTTCTGAACTCCGGCGCCTAAACCGACCCCAAACCACTCGCCGCGCCCAAAGGCGATTAAAGATTGGGTGAGTTGGAAGCCGCTGTTAAAAGGGTCTGCCCAGGGATCCCAGAATGCAGTGAGACGCTGCAGGCGGTAGGGAGCAGACACCACTAGAAGTGCAACCAAGATCGCGACGCTTGCCACCACCAGTAGAAATTGCCGCCAGCGCACGCCGGCCAGGAACAACAACGTCAGCGCGGTAGTCATAAGCACTGCCGCGGCCCCGAAATCTGGCTCCATCAACAATAGAAGACACGCCACGGATAACACGGCCATGGGCTTAAAAAAGCCGCTCGCTCGATCACTCACCTCCTCCCTATGGCGTACAAGATATCCGGCAAGATAAATTAACAGCAGTAGCTTAGCGAGTTCTGAGACCTGGAGATTGACCAGCCCTAAAGAGATCCAACGCATGCTGCCGTTGACCTCTTTGCCAATACCGGGTATCAGCACAATTACCAACAGGGTCAACGCAGATACCAATAGGAACAAACTAGCCCGCTGCCAATGAGAAAACCGTACCCGGAACACCACGCTACCCAAGCACAAAGCGATAGCGATATAAATTCCTTGCCGAATTGCATAATAAAACGGCTGGCCGAAATGGCGATCAGCAATTGTTATGGATGCGGAGGCCACCATCACCCAGCCCAAACCCATCAGGGCTAAGCCGACTCCCAGTAACGAGTAATCTATCGTTGGAACCCGCAGATCGGACTTGCCAAGCGTAGCCTGATGTGACGCAAGGATATTCATGCTAAATGGCACCTCACTGCCTCCATGAAGACCTGACCGCGCTCTTCGTAACCACTGAACATATCAAAGCTCGCGCAAGCTGGTGACAACAATACCGCGTCTCCAGCCCGCGCCAATCGAGCGGCTTGCGTTACAGCTTCCTCAATATCTCCCGCATTAACGACGCATACTATGCTCTGCAAGGCATCGCGAATTTTTAAGGCATCGCGGCCTAATACGACTACCGCGCGCACCCTGTCCCCTAGTGCTTGCCGCAAAGGCTCGAAGTCTGCGCCTTTTGCATCTCCTCCTGCGATTAACACCACTGGTCGATCCATACCAGTGATGGCGGCTACGGTGGCGCCAATATTGGTGGCCTTGGAATCGTTGTACCAACAAATACCATCCTGCTCGGCAACCCATTGCATGCGGTGGGGCAGTCCTTCGAAAGAACGCAGTGTCCGCAGCATATGTTGCATCGGCAGCCCGGCGCAGGCACCGAGAGCCAACGCCGCTAGCGCATTGCTCAAGTTGTGGCGCCCGGCCAGACGCAACTCCGACGCCTGCATCAGCTCTTCATTATTGTGCGTCAACCATTCATCGCCGTTATGCATGCCGAGCCCGTAATCAAGCTGATCTGAATCCTGAACCCCGAATTGCACTGTCGTTATGCCGGGCTCTGCTAGAGATTTCGCCAGCGGATCATCGGTATTCACCACCTGCACCTTCGCATTGTTGTAAATACGCGCTTTGGCCGCCGCATATTCCGTGACGCTACGGTAGCGGTCCATATGATCTGCGCTTACATTCAGTACAACTGCCGCCTGTGCCCGCAGGTTAAAGGTTGATTCCAGCTGAAAACTGGATAGCTCCAACACGTATAGATCGGGTTCAACGTCTTGTAATAAATCCAGCGCCGGCGTACCCAGGTTACCGCCAACCCTAATTTCGCGACCCTCCTGATCAGCCATGTGTGCCACCAGACTGGTTACTGTACTTTTACCATTTGAACCGGTTATTGCGATTACAGGCGCCCGGGCCGCCCTCGCGAATAATTCAATATCGCCAACTACCACAACATTGCGACACCGGGCGTCGGTGATAAGCGGTTCTTGCAAGGCTACGCCGGGGCTAACCACAATCTGTTCCGCATCCTTGAACAGCTCCGGCACGAATCGACCCGGGTATACCGGAACAGCGGGAAAATTTTTGCTTAGCTCGTTTAATCCCGGCGGCAATTCCCGGCTGTCGGTTACCACAACATCCAAACCCCGGCCTACCAGATAACGCACACAGGACAAACCAGTTGCACCCAAACCGACTACCAGCACTTTCGAGCCGGCAACAAATCCTTCCATGGCAGACCCGTGATCTAAAACCTTCTTCATTGCCAACACCGTCACTGTGTCCTGTTCTCAAGTCAAATGGCACTGATCACTAAAGATGTCAACATCAGTGTTATGCCGGCAACCAGCAGATGATTCACGATATTCATGTTCTTGAAACCTCCTCACCTGATCTTTAATGTAGCCAGACCTATCAACACAAGAATTACCGTAATAATCCAGAAGCGCACGATCACCCGCGGTTCCGGCCAGCCCTTTAGTTCAAAGTGGTGATGCAGGGGCGCCATGCGAAAAATACGCCGTCCCGTAAGCTTGTAGGATGTGACCTGCAGGATCACCGATATGGTCTCCATCACGAATACGCCGCTCATCACCATAAACACCAGTTCCTGCCGCACCATTACAGCAAGCACTCCAAGAGCCGCGCCCAACGCGAGCGCCCCCACGTCTCCCATGAAAACTTGGGCGGGATAGGTGTTGAACCAGAGAAAGCCCAGCCCGGCACCCATGATCGCCCCACACACCACCACCATTTCCGCCACATCCCGAACGTATGGAATTTGCAGATACTGAGAAAAATTCACGTTTCCCGTCACATAG
>JAZFSS010000179.1:0-8753 GCA_036446275.1 Gammaproteobacteria bacterium
GTCACCTCGGGGATAAACTCATCCCGCTTGAAACCAAACACGTCCACCGTCATCTGGCAGGCAATCATCTTCACATCCGCCTCAAGACACAAGGAACGCAGCTCATCAATCGTCGCCACACCCTTGTTCTTGAAAGTCATCTTCATCAGCCCCGTGGCCACCTTCTCAAACCCCGGAATGCCCGCCATCACTACGTTCGGCATCGGCCATTCAAAATCCTGGAACCATTGCGGCCCAAACGGCATCTTCATGGGCATGGCCGGGTTACCCAACCCGCTCACTTGTGCCTTAATCTTCTTCTTCAGCAGCAATAACCCATAAAAAGTAAAAAATATGCTGACATCCCAGCCCAACGCGGCCGCGGTGGAGGCCAGAATAAACGGTGGGTAGGCCCAGTCCAGGGTCCCTTTGGTGGCAATGATCGCCATGCTCGGCGTCTTCGCGCTGTCGATCTCCGCCAGTTTCTTCGGCAACATTTCGTCCAGCTTCTGGCTGATCAACTGATCCAGTTGACCGTTGCCTAGTGCGTCTGCTGTGGTTGACATATCTCTCCTCCTAAACCTTTTTGTTCAGACCGTCAAAGTGTTGTTAAGGGAACTTCGCTGCACTTGCGGCTATGCAACTCCAGCCCACAACGTTCCTAACACTATGAATTTAAATCATTCCAGCGTACGTTATCACTAGTACGAGGAATCCCGTTAGCTCGCGTCGCGCCCTCATAGGTGGACACTTACCCAAAATGCAGTATATTCGGGCGGTTGGATACGGTCAAACTGCTGATACCTCTGTTTTCCAGCAAGATTTGGCTAGGTAGGCATTACGATACACTCTGTACCAGGTGCTTTCCTGGATTCATAGCGACTAGCCAATAGGAAAAACAAAGCAGACCTTGGAAACTGGGCATATCGCGCTTAACTTATTGTTTTAGAAAGATTTCTCTGCAAAATCTCCGCAAGATTTATGACATCAGGTGGCGGGAAATACCTATTCAGACTGTGTCGCATGCTATCTACCCAGTATGGGAAATGAGATAACTAATATCGGGTTAAACAATTTTCTTGCAAAAATATTACCACTAATAGGAAAAATATTCCTATAATTCGAGTATATTTTCCCATTTTATTGATATTTATTTTAGTTAGTGGCTAGAAATACTAATAGGGTAAAAATGTATCCTATATGGGAATTATATATTAGAACTACTGTAATATTTACGTTTTGTGGGAATCAACGAGGACAGGCTGGGAATTGGCCTCCACAAGTTGCCGGCAGCCAAACCTGCATACCCTATAGACCAGGCCGAAATGAAGGTCGCTACCTACAGGCCCCCAGGGAAAGCCTGGTGCATCATTACGTAGCCGGGGACCATCGGCAATGACCCGCTTCCCAACCGCTGACGTATCCATTGTGTGGGACTTCGCCAATTCACCCTGATGGGTAGTTAAATGGGAGTTATCGCCGCAAAACTGCTATTGCAATGTTTAGCCAGGTTGCCACTTAGTGTTAGTCACCGGCTAGGTAGTCTGCTGGGATGGTGTTTAACGGTACTACCAAACCGTACGCGCAGAACCGCCTGGACAAATATTTGTCTTTGCCTTCCCACCCTGTCACTGCGAGAGCGGCGACGTGTCCTGAGTCAAAGCCTGGTGGAAACAGGAAAAACCTTGATGGAAACCGGGGCCATGTGGCTGTGGGATTGCGAGCGTTTACTGCCCCTTGTTAGCAAGGTCGAAGGGGAAGACGCCGTGCAACAAGCCTTCGAACAAGGCCAAGGCGTGATTTTTCTGACCCCCCATCTTGGTTCTTGGGAAATTGCCGGTCTCTATGCTGCGGCACGTTATCCTATGACGATTCTTTACCGCCCACCCCGGCTTGCGGGCCTAGACTATTTACTTCGGCGCGCCCGCTCTCGCTCCGGCGCAAAGCTTGTAACCACCAACACTGCCGGTGTGCGAACATTGTTTCGAACCCTCAACGAAGGTGGGGTGCTGGGCATCTTGCCGGATCAGGAACCACCAAAGGATGGCGGAATCTTTGCGCCGTTTTTCGGCATACCGGCCTACACTATGGTGCTAGTCGCACGCTTAGTGCAACGCACCCGGGCGCCCGTGTTCATTGCCTATTGCGAACGCTTGGGGGGGAGTGATGGGTTTCATCTTCATTTCCAACCGATTCCCGATCCGTTGATGCACGACACGGTGGAGGCGTCGGTAGCGGCTGTTAATCAGGCAGTCGAGCAATGCGTCCGGTTACTGCCAACCCAATATCAATGGGGTTACAAAAGATTTCGCCGCCGTCCTCCCGGTGAACCACAGATTTATGGGGCACCTGCCGGACCTTAGGCAGGGTGCGCCTGGTATAAGGCAAAATTTTCGGAGTGGGTCAGTTTTGATTACTGCGAAGAGAGAGGAGGAATACACAGCGCGTCGTAAGCGACGAGCGGAACAGGGGTAAGCCGGAATAAGACGAAGGTCCAGTGGACCTTCGTCCCGGCAGAACGGGTCCGCCATGGAAGGCGGACCCCGGGCTTTCGAGCGAAGCAGGATAGCGAAGCGAAGAAAGGTGGAGCGAGACGCCTCCGATTCGCGCGTAACCATGGACGGTGCAGCGCGATTAAGCGATGGGTATTGCTCCCATCTCTCCAACACTGTGTTAAATACTGTCAAACTGACCCACTACCAAAGCTACTTGGTGCGCAACGGCCTCCATAAGGTACTCCAGCACAAGCAAAATATTTTTAGCGTAAACCATTACTTGACCCGGTTAAGCAGGCTTACTATGGTGTAATCGCACACAACAGGATTGATCTTTCACTACATCATGTCCAGGCAGATCGAATCTTTGGCAAAACGCCTCCAGTTTGGAAGCGTGAATTTGTGCATGCCGAATGGTCGCCAGTATCCCCTGGGCGACGGGCCTCCTTATGTGGATTGGTACATCCATGGCACGCATACGCTACGAAGAATCCTGCGTAACCCAGACCCTCAGATCGGCGCTACCTATATTCAAGGCGACTGGGATATCGGTCCAAGACAATTGTCACCATTCCTTTCCATTTTTATGCGCAGCTTCCCCGAGAAGATCCCAACTGGATTGCGTCGCGCATTTATGTTGATGACAAGGCAATTACAACAGTGGAATTTGCGCCGGCGCAGTTACCACAAAATCGCGCGGCATTACGATTTCCCGGAATGGTTATATCGACAGTTTCTAGACCAGGATTTACAGTATTCTTGTGCCTATTTTCTGGAGCCGGATGTATCCCTGGAGGAGGCCCAGCGGGCAAAATGCCGGCTTCTGTCCAAAAAGCTGTGTCTGGAACCCGGCCAAACGGTGTTGGACATCGGTTGCGGGTGGGGTGGGCTGGCCTTGCACCTGGCCAAGCACGCCGGGGTCCGTGTAACCGGTATCAGTCTCTCCCGGGAACAGGTACAAACAGCGCAACGCAAGGCAGTAGAGCTCGGCCTTGAAAAGGTAGTGAATTTCCGTGTACAGGACTATCGGGAGCACAGGGGATATTACGATCGCATTGTCAGCGTAGGCATGTTCGAACATGTAGGCCACTCCCATTTCCAAACTTTTTTCAATAAAGTAAAAGAGCTTTTGTCTGATGATGGCGTTGCCGTGCTACAGACGATTGGCCGGCATGGACCACCGGGCCGCACCGATCCGTGGATTCGTAAGTATATTTTTCCAGGTGGTTGCTGCGCGTCTTTGTCGGAAGTTAGTGAGAGCATTGAACGGTCGGGACTTATAACAGCCGACGTGGAGGTGTTGCGGCTTCATTATGCAATGACCCTCGCCGCGTGGCAGGAACGGTTTTACAAAAACCGCGGCCGTGTTGCGCAACGGATGGGGCGGGAATTCTGCAGAATGTGGGAGTTCTATTTAGCCGTCACGGAAAACGCTTTTCGCTGGCAGGATCTAGTGGTCTACCAGATTCAGTTGATTCGACAACATCAATCGGCCCCTCTTACCCGTCACTATCTTTATCCGCATCAAGAGGAGACACCTTTTCATATACCGTACCCATTTGCCGGGAAGCCAAGGGGAACCCCCGAAGAAAAGGGACAGTAGCCTACCTGCGCCTGGCGCGCGTGCGCCGCTTTGCTCCACGTTTCTTTTTCGCTGCCTTGTTACGGACCGCCGGCCGCTTTTTCGCAGCCAATTTTTTCCTTACTTTCTTCTTAGCGACCGCCCGTAAACGGGTCTTGGTCTTTACCTTATGCTTTACTGTCTTTTTCTTGGTCTTCTTGCGCTTTACCGCAGACTTTTTCTTAGCGGTAGCTTTACGTTTGGCTGTTGATTTTTTCCCGGCGGTCTTTTTCCGGGCAGGTTTACGCTTGACCGGTGATTTTCTCTTAGCGGTCTTTTTCTTTCTGGGCACCTTCTTTTTAGTCGCCTTTTTCTTGGTTACCTTCTTTTCCGCGGCAACCTTTTTCTTTTTCAGCTTCTTCTTGCTGACAGCCTTTTTCTTAACCGGCTTATTCTTTACAGGTTGTTTTTCAGCGGTATTTTGTGTTTTACGCAGATTATCCGCAGATGTGCTACTCCTTGCATCCGCCAATTTGGCTGCTATGCGTGCCCCTCTCTGCATGGCCTCGCAGACCCTTGCAACCGCCTTGAATACGTCCTTAATCTCACCGACACCCTGTACCCTGCGCAATTTGTCTAACTTACGGTAGTACTCTACCACGGGCAGGGTTTGCGACTCGTAGACCCGCAGCCGATTACTGATGGTCTCTTCAGTGTCATCGGCGCGCTGACGCAGACTTCCGCCGCATTTGTCGCAACGGCCATCCATTTTCGGGGGTGTGGTGTAGATGTTATATACGCAATTACAGCTCTGGCAGGTGCGACGCCCGGAAAGGCGCTGCAGGAGGGTATCTACTTCCACGTCGATCAGCAAGGCCAAATCCAACGGTTTGCGGAGCCCTACCAACAGCACTTCCAGGGCTTGTGCCTGGGCTAAATTGCGTGGAAAGCCATCCAAGATAAAGCCCTGGCGCGCATCCGCCTGGCTGAGCCGTTCGCCGATCATGGCCAATACAATATCGTCGGAAACCAACTGCCCGGCATCCATGACCGCCTTGGCCTTTTTACCAAGCGCAGTTCCGGCGGCGACCGCCGCCCGTAGCAGATCCCCTGTGGATATCTGTGGCACCTGGTAGCGCTCGACCATCAGCTGGCTCTGAGTGCCCTTGCCTGACCCCGGCGCACCTAATAATATCATTCTCATAGTGATTGCTTGCTCCCGGCGTTATTCATTAAGTCCATGATCTATCATGAATTTTCATGGGCGTATACAATTTTTTGTATGGCCCTGGCACGAATGAGGGCTTAAGCTACCCTTACCATCTAGTCGAAGTCAACGAACTTCATGATAGAAATAGGCTTTCGGGGTACCCTTAGGGGCCGTTTTCGGTCTTCTGGCGGTGCCGAATCCAGGTAAGTCCCCATGAGTGATATAGCTGATTTTACGGCGAGTGAGCTCTGGACCGCGCGCACCACACTCCAGGAGCGCTACGGCAGGCCCGTGGAGCCGGAACTGGCCGACTGTGAGCTGCGCCTGGATAAGGATTCCGCGGAACCCACCAGCTGCCCAAGTCTATTTTGGCACGACGGCGGCTGCAATTTTGTGGCCTTCAAGATCGCAGAGAACCGTTTCCGATGTCAGTTTTTTTACCAGATCGACGAAATGTTCGGTACCGGCGTTGAAGAATTCGATAATGTCGGTGACTGCATATTAACCCTGCTCCAAATTCAGGCCGATCACGACGCCGAAAAGAAAGGGAATTTACCAAGCCGTATCTAATCACAACAGATACCTCAAACCTGCAAAACAAGCAGGGACGCTAATTCTTTAGCTTTATGAACTGACCGATCAATTAGGAGGAAACTAGTCGCATGGCAAGAAAAACGGCTAAACGAAACGCCTTTTATGCACAATCCGGCGGAGTTACAGCGGTCATTAATGCCAGCGCTTGCGGCGTTATAGAGACTGCTCGCAAACATAAGCACAAGATTGGCAAAGTTCTGGCGGGGCGCAATGGCATTATTGGCGCCCTAACAGAGGATTTAATCGACACCAGTAAAGAATCCGCACGGGCCATCGCCGCACTACGTCACACTCCCGCGGGTGCATTCGGTTCCTGCCGGTACAAACTGAAGGGACTGGATGAAAATAGGGCGCAATACGAACGTCTAATGGAAGTATTCCAGGCACACAATATCGGCTACTTCTTTTACAACGGCGGCGGTGATTCCCAGGACACCGCCCACAAGGTGTCGCAGCTTGGGAAGAAAATGGGGTATCCGATCACTTGTGTAGGAATACCCAAGACCGTAGACAATGATCTGCCCATTACCGATAACTGCCCCGGCTTCGGCTCCGTCGCCAAATATGTAGCGGTTTCCATCCGGGAGGCCGCCTTCGATGTTGCCTCCATGGCCAAGACCTCCACCAAGATTTTTGTTCTGGAGGTAATGGGGCGTCACGCAGGATGGATTGCGGCGGCAGGGGGACTCGCCGTGGAAAAGGAAGGTGATGCACCACACATCATTTTGTTTCCGGAAGTTCCGTTCAATGAGAAGAAGTTCCTGGCGCGAGTAAAACAATGCGTAAACAAATATGGTTATTGCGTCATGGTCGTATCCGAAGGCGTAAAAAATAAGGAAGGCAGGTTCCTGGCCGAGGCCGGCACCACGGATGCCTTCGGCCACGCCCAACTGGGCGGGGTGGCACCGGTCATTGCCGAATTGATTAAGCATAAGTTTGGTTACAAATACCATTGGGCCGTAGCCGACTACCTGCAACGGGCCGCGCGTCACATCGCCTCTAAAACAGATGTGGAGCAGGCCTATGCCCTGGGGAAGGCCGCCGTGGAAATGGCCTTACAGGGCAAAAACGCCGTGATGCCTATAATCGTGCGCAAATCGGACCAACCCTATCGCTGGACCATTGGCGAAACCAAGCTGTCCCGCGTGGCTAACGTAGAAAAGATCATGCCAAAAAGCTACATCACCAAGGATGGCTTTGGTATTACCACACGCTGCCGCCGTTACTTATCGCCGCTCATCAAGGGCGAAGACTACCCACCCTACAAGAACGGCCTGCCCCAATATGTGGAATTGAAAAATGTGGGAGTGCCCAAGAAATTAAAAACCACATTTGAGCTATAAGCGAGCATTGCATGCCGGACTGCAAGTAGCGTTAAGGAAACTCTGGAAAAAGCTCACGCGCTACTGCGTACTCAGGTGGAACTTGGTAGTGGCTATAACAGGAATTCAGCACGTTTAATTTTGGCGGAAGTACAACGAGAACACGGTCAGGGAGCAGTAGATCAATTGTTTCGGGAACTGAATCTGGAGGCGGCGTTTGCGTTAAAACCGGGGACCGGATTCAAGGGGCCCTGACGGCAAAAGAATAACCGATGGTGGAAACCGTCGTAACGGGAGATTGCTATGTCGACGTCAATAATCTTTGCCTTATTGTGTGCAGTCGCCGCGTTGATTTATGGCGCCCTGTCCGCAGTATGGATTTTGAAGCAGCCCACCGGCAGCGATCGTATGATGGAAATCTCCCGGGCGGTGCAAGACGGCGCCAGGGCCTATTTAAACCGCCAGTACACCACGATCTCCATGGTGGGTGTGGTGATACTCGTGCTTGTGGGCATTTTCATCGGCGTACAGACCGCCGTTGGCTTTGCCATCGGGGCGGTACTTTCCGGTCTGGCAGGTTACCTCGGCATGAATATCTCTGTGCGCTCCAATGTGCGCACTGCCAAGGCCGCCGAACACGGCGTAGATGCAGCCTTGCAGATCGCCTTCCGGGGCGGGGCCGTTACCGGCATGCTGGTGGTGGGACTGGGTCTGCTGGGGGTGGCCGGCTACTACGCGGCACTTGAATTCATGTATCCCGGGGAAGATAACATCGGTGCGTTGATTGGACTGGCCTTCGGCGGTTCCCTGATTTCCATTTTTGCACGACTCGGCGGCGGTATCTTTACCAAGGGCGCGGATGTAGGCGCGGATATTGTAGGTAAGGTGGAGGCGGGCATTCCCGAAGATGATCCCCGCAACCCGGCAGTGATTGCCGATAACGTGGGCGACAATGTAGGTGATTGCGCCGGCATGGCGGCGGATTTGTTCGAGACCTACGCGGTTACTGTGATTGCCACTATGTTGCTGGGTTCCTTATTGATGCCGGATGCTGCAGCGACTGCGGTATATCCTCTGGTGCTAGGTGGCGTATCGATCATCGCATCGATTATCGGCACCTTTTTTGTCAAGGCCAAAGAGGGCGGCAAGATTATGAATGCCCTTTACCGTGGCCTGATCGTCGCCGGCGTGCTGGCAGCTATTGCCTACTATCCGATAACCAAACTGCTCATGGCTGACAATGGCCACCATACCGTAATGGCCTTATATGGCTGTAGCTTGATCGGGCTGGCGCTGACTGCCGCCATGGTGGTGATTACCGAGTACTACACAGGCACCGAATTCAGCCCAGTGCGCCATATTGCCGAGGCTTCCACTACAGGAGATGGCACCAACGTCATCGCCGGTTTGGGAGTCTCCATGCGGGCCACGGCATTACCAGTGCTCGCGATATGCGCCAGTATTTGGGGTGCTTACGAATTGGCGGGAATCTATGGGATTGCCATTTCTGCAACCGCGATGTTGTCCATGACCGGGATTATAGTGGCCTTGGATGCCTATGGGCCGATTACCGATAACGCCGGCGGAATCGC
>JAZFSS010000180.1:0-13883 GCA_036446275.1 Gammaproteobacteria bacterium
TCCTGACTATATGGTCGTATACCGGCTGGGTAGATGCGGCCGACACCATTGGTGTGCTGTACCCTCAAATACGCGAGCCCTACCGTAAGGTATTCAGGCAGATTATCGAGGGAATTCAGGCAGAAGCGGATCTTAATGTGCTCCCTTATGTTTTGCGGAAAAACCCCCAAGTAGATGTATTGGGAGAATGGTTGAGAGAGCACCAGTGCCGGGTGGTGATTGCGTTAGGAAGGCGTGGTGTAAAGACCGCTGAAGCCTTGGGCAATACTATTCCGGTGGTGGCTGGGGCTGTCTTGTCAGCGCCTGGCAGGGAAGGTGGCCCCAATCCGGGTATCAGTTTAGTGCCGGACCCGGATCGATTGTTTGCTAAGCTTCGTCAGTTGGCGCCGGCGGTGGAACGCGTTATGGTGGTGTTTAATCCAGCACAGAGCGCATCGCTAATTCAGCTGGCGCGAAAAGCGGCACATACCCACGGCTTGAAGTTGACGGCGATCGAAGCTCGCGACCTGAAAACCGCCGTTAGGGAGTACCATGAGATCTTTAACGCAAGCCATGTTAGCAAGGCAGCGCTTTGGTTGCTTCAAGATCCCACTACCGTGGATGGCAAGGTGATCCTACCTCTAATATTGGCTCAGGCCTGGAAGAAAAGTCTGGTGGTGCTGGCCAGTAATCCGGCCTACGTGCGCCGGGGTGTGTTGTTTTCCTTGTATCCCGATAATGTAGCCATGGGGAAAAGCCTCGCACGACTGGCGCAGCGTGCCATGTTATCAAGCCCAGGCGTCAAGCCCGGCATGGCCCCGTTGCGGGATCTGTTGGTTGCAGTTAATCTCCGTACCGCAGCCCACCTTGAATTAAAGTTTTCTTCAGAGATGCGGCGCAGTTTCGATTTAGTCTTTCCAGCTCGTTAGGGATTAGGGGTTTGCCATGACTATTCTTACACAGCTTTTTTCTTCTCGCGCCGGTTTTCGGCGTCAGCTTACTGTCGGATTTACTGTTAGCATTATCTTTATAGCGTTAGCATCGTCGTTGACGATTTCCTGGCTGGCGAGCGACAAGGTTCGGGTCAACTTGGTGGAGCAGGCTAGACAGGTCACCCTTGGCTTTGCCAGTCAAAGTGCGCTCGCGTTGCTTTACGGCAGTGAAGAAAACGCCTGGGATTCCGCTGCCGCCACCTTGGCCTTTCCGGGCATCCGTCATGTGTCGATCTACGATGCAGATAACAATAATGTCCTTTCTGAAGGGCAGTCTCCAAGTTGGATGCCGGATAGTTTCAGAGAAGGTAAAAATGTGGCAGCGGTGCTTGCTAAGGAGTTGCGGGATACCTGGCATTTTCTGGCGCCGGTCTACCTGCACGATGAGGATTCGCAAGGTACATCGGTGTCGCCGTTTAAGCTGAGCGAGCCGGGACGGGAATTACTAGGTTTCGTCCATGTAGAAATGAGTAAAGATACGCTGCATGAGATGCAGAAAAACATCTTTTTGCAAAACATATTGATCTCCTTATCATTTGCCGTGCTTCTGTGGTTGGTTTTGCTCATGATCACCAGCCGAATTACCGGCCCTTTAAATTTACTCTCTAAAATAATGAAGAAGGCCGAGCTTGGGGAAACCCAAGTCAGGGCTCCAGTGGAGGGACCAAAAGATGTAGCAGATATGGCGAATGCCTTTAATAAAATGATGTCGGTGTTGAATGAGAGAAACGATAAGCTGCTGCAACAAACAGTCATGCTGGAGCGAAGAGTTGAAGAAAGAAGGCAGGTGGAGCTGGCCCTTCAACAGCGCGTTGAGACGGAAAAACTGGTAAGTTTAGTATCAGCACAATTTCTTGCGGTAACAAGCGATGAAGTGCAGGATGAACTCAAGCACATACTGCACATTATAGGAGAGTTCTTCGGTATAGATAGGAGTTATTTATATCTGTATTCGAAGGATCGAAAAATTATAAAGAAGGCCTACGAGTGGCACGCCCCTAAAATCGCTCCTCACGCCAGAGACTGGGCGGGAGTCAGCGTCGAAGATTTTCCTTGGCATAAGGTATCTTGGGGCGCGAACGAGATTCTACATATTCCAGATGTGCGGAATGCGAATGAGACAGCCAGTGAATTACTGGACTTATCTCATTTGGCAACAGTGCGGTCCCATCTGTCGATTCCCTTAATCCACAGCGAAGGGCTGTCCGGGGTTCTTGGGATGGACTCGGTGCTGGAGATAAGGGATTGGAAACCTGAAGACCTTACCCTAGTGAAAATCATTGCGGAAATTCTTGCAAATGCGTTAGAACGTCTGGATAAGGAGCAAGAGCTACAGCAGGCAAAAGAGGCTGCGGAGTCCGCCAATCGCGCAAAAAGCGAGTTTCTTGCCAATATGAGTCATGAGATCCGAACACCTATGAATGGTCTATTAGGAATGATTAGTTTACTTAAGGATACGCCGCTGAACCCTCAACAAAGAGAGTATTTGGAGCTCGCGCACAATTCAGGTGATTCGCTGTTGGTATTGGTAAATGATGTGCTTGATCTATCAAAAATTGAGGCACGAAAGTTTCAGCTGGAGCATGTCGAATTCGATCTTCGTAAGGTTGTAGAAGACGCGACGGGATTATTTGCCGAGCAGGCGTTTGCCAAGGGCTTAAATATACACAGTATCATTGATTCTTCGGTGCCGTTGTCTGTGATGGGAGATCCGACCCGGCTATGGCAAGTGCTGGCGAATCTGGTTGGCAATGCAGTGAAATTTACAGATCTCGGTGAAATAGCAATACGTGTCAAGGTCGAGCAGGTCCATAAAAATAGAGTTGCATTGCGGTTTTCGGTTGCCGATACCGGGATAGGTATTGATTCAAAAGAGCGGGAAACGATTTTTGACGCGTTTGCCCAGGCAGATCGTTCTGTTAACCGCTACTACGGAGGAACCGGCTTAGGTCTCGCGATTTGTAAAGAAATTGTTAGTCGTATGGGGGACGGTAAGATCGGTGTATTTTCAAAACCTGGCGAAGGCAGTAGGTTCTGGTTTATGGTGAATTTGGAACTACCGTTGACGCAAACTGCATCGATGCCTGCTTTTCCATCGTTGCATAATAAGTCTGTCCTGATTGTGGACAGCGATTCCGATAGCCGGGAGGCCGTAGGAAATATGCTGGGGACGGCTGCGGTGCAATGGGACTGTGCCGCTGATGCAGAGTCCGCGTTGCGCATGTTACAAGTTGCGGAACGTTCAAATAAGGTCTATGGGTTAGCAATATTGGATGCCACAACTCCCTGGATGGGGAATCTTGCACTAGCGCTGCGTATTCACGCAGACCCGAAATTTGCGGAGTTGCCGATTATTCTCGTAGCCCCCTTAGGGCGAAATGAGCAAGCGAAAGTGAATCAGGATGCAGGAGTCAGAGGCATGCTCACCCGGCCGCTACGGCACAGCCGGCTGTACGAGTGCCTGACGGCGGTCCTGGAAAATGTCGAGATAAAGCAAGTGCAGGTGCAGGGTGCCACTACGCTAGGGTATCAAAGGGGTGGCAAGCGGATTTTGGTGGTGGAGGACAATATCGTAAATCAAAAGGTCGCGCTGGGGATGTTGGCAAAGCTGGGGTACCAGGTTGATGCGGCGAATAACGGGCAGCAGGCTCTAGAGGCACTTGAGAAACGTGACTATGACCTTGTATTTATGGACTGTCAGATGCCTGGAATGGACGGATTTCAATCAACTGTGGAGATTCGGCGTAGGGAAAGTAGCCGCAGGCATACCATAATTATTGCTATGACCGCCCACACGGCGGCAGAAGACCGGGATCGTTGCCTTGGTGCAGGCATGGACGATTTTTTGCCAAAGCCCATAAGATTAGAGGTAGTTGGCAAGTTGCTGGATCGCTGGCTTCCTATCGTCCATGGTGTAAATGTGGTCCAAATGGAGTCTGAGCATACTGACGAAACCGTTAATCGGACTGCACTGCGTATGTCAGAACTGCAATCCCTAGACAACGGTACTTTCAGTTCGCTTAAGGAACTGTTGGGAGAGGAAATTGCAGACACGGTAGATATTTTTCTGGCAGATGCGGAGATGCGGGTGAAGGAGCTGCGTAGTGCCGCGGAAGCGGGAGACTTTGAGAAGCTTCGTAGGGAGGCCCATAGTTTAAAGGGGAGTAGCGGTACCGTCGGTGCAATACGCTTGTCGATATTATGTAAGCAATTATCGGAAATGACAAAGCAATCGGACAAGAAGGGCCTACGGGAGCGGCTGGCTCAAGTGGAATGGGAGTTAGGTGCACTGCAAGCATCTCTTCATCATGATAAGGCTGCGACGAGGTTGTAGCGGCATTGCAATACTTCGGGCAATACCAGATTTAGTCATATGGCAACGGTTTCCGCGGATTCAGTCTGTGTTTACGTAGGTGCAGATTTGGCACGCTACGGCTTTGGCGAGGGCCACCCATTTGGACCGGACCGGCAGGGTGTTTTCTGGAACAAGATGCAGGAGCTGGGCCTGGACCGTCAAGTTTGTGAACAAGCGCCAGTGCAAGCAAACGTAGCGGATCTCGAACGTTTCCATACGTCACAGTACGTACATCGTGTTCAAATTCAATCAGAAACTGGAGATGGATATCTGGATAGTGGGGATACGCCGGCCTTTCCTGGTGTGTATGAGGCAGCGGCGTTTGTGGTTGGGAGTGTCTTGGATGGTGTTGCTCGTATCCTCGACGGGCGATGCCGACACGCCTTTGTACCTATCGCCGGTCTGCATCACGCCCAAAGGGACAGTGCAGCAGGGTTTTGTGTATTCAATGACTGTGGGGTAGTAATCGAAACCCTGCGTGCGCGGCATGGATTGCGTCGCGTAGCCTATGTTGATATTGACGCTCATCATGGTGATGGGGTGTTTTACGCATTTGAAGATGACCCCGATCTCATTTTTGCGGATCTGCATGAAGATGGCCGTTATCTTTATCCTGGTACAGGGTCTATTTCGGAAACCGGGCGCGGCGATGCTAAGGGTACGAAACTAAATGTTCCCATGCCTCCAGAGGCTGGAGATAAAGAGTTTTTCCAAGTTTGGGACCAGGTTGAGGAGTTCGTGCGTGAAGGGCAACCGGAGTTCATACTTTTACAATGCGGTGCAGACAGTATTTCCGGTGATCCAATTACCCATTTGAAATATACCTCCCAGGCGCACCGGTTTGCAGCCGGGCGGCTGCGAAGAGTAGCGGAAGAATGTTGCGGTGGGCGGCTCTTGGCCATGGGTGGTGGGGGATATAATCGTGCCAATCTTGCCGACGCCTGGACCGCCGTAGTAGAGGCTCTGCTGGAGGAAGGTGTCTGAAAAACCCCATTTCGTTGGGCAAATAATCTGACGACTAATTCATCACCAGAATCCAGAGACAGATTAGAACTCTGTCCCCGGTAGTGTCTCAGTTTGGACCACAGACCAGAGAGGGTAGGACGTCCCCGTTGCTTAATCTCGTTGCGCCTGGCTTGCTACACAATCCCGTTTCGCTACGCCAGTCCGGCCTTCGCCATCCCTGGCGAAGTCGCGCGACGGGGCGACCATTCACAGGATGCTCGCCTATCTCCGTCGCGCCCATGGCTTCACTCGAATCGAAGGCGTCTCGCGCCACTGTCCGTGTTCCGCTCGCCGCCTACGACGCGCCGGGCACTCCTTCCCTCTCTGTGTTACCGCTTCGAATAGCGTCAAGCTTAGACACTACCCGGTGGCGGTCCTAGTCCTGTGCCTCATACACGCTGTCAGAGTAATCCCCGTTCCGCAAAGGACACGGCTATGCCGTCTCCCACAACAAAATGGTCCAACACGCGAATGTCCACCAGGGCTAAGGCGTCGCGCAGCCGGCGGGTAAGCTGTTGGTCCGCCTGGCTGGGTTCGGCCACTCCAGAGGGATGGTTATGGGCGAGAATTACCGAGGCGGCATTGTGATACAGGGCCCTTTTGACCACTTCGCGGGGATGCACCACGGCGCCATCGATGGTGCCGCGAAACAGTTCCTCGAATCCAATAATCCGGTGCCGGGTGTCCAGGAACAGACATGCGAACACTTCATATTCGTAATCTCGCAAGCAGGCGGTCAGATAATGGCGAGTGTCCTGTGGGCTGCCTAACGAATCGTTTTGTCCCAGGGACTCTCGCAGATGGCGGCGTGCCATCTCCAAGGCGGCCTGTAGTTGGGCGTATTTGGCGCCGCCAATCCCGCGGATGGCACAAAACTGCCGTTGGTCTGCGCTTAACAATGCCCGTAGCCCTTTATATCGGGCCAACAGCTCCCGTGCCAGATCCAGCGCGGTTTTCCCCGCTACTCCGGTACGCAAAAAGATTGCCAGCAATTCAGCATCGGAAAGGGCACCGGGACCGCGGGCCAGTAGCTTTTCCCGCGGCCGCTCGGCCTTGGGCCAGTTGGAGATAGGCATGGGACAACCTCCTTGTTGCCAATAATTATAGCCCTATTCTAGCGCAATCAATGCGCGCGCAGAGGAGTTCTTTTGGTAAACTGCAATACTGCTATGAAAGTGCTGGATCAAAAACGAGTGCTGCTGGGGGTCACTGGCGGGATTGCCGCGTATAAAAGCGCGCAGCTGGTGCGACGGTTGCGGGATACCGGCGCCCAGGTTCGGGTGGTCATGACCGAAGCAGCAGCCGGTTTTGTTACTCCACTAACCTTTCAGGCCTTGTCCGGTCATCGTGTCTACACTCGTTTAATGGAGCCAGACCAAGAGGCGGCCATGGACCATATCAGTCTAGCCCGTTGGGCCGATGTGGTGCTGATAGCGCCGGCTACCGCTAATTTTCTAGCTAAATTAACCCATGGCATAGCCGATGACCTGCTAAGCACCATATGCCTTAGTCTCGAGTCACCTCTGGCGGTCGCTCCTGCCATGAATCAAGCCATGTGGTCCAACCCGGCTACCCAGGAAAACATCAAGCAGCTGTCGGCGCGGGGCATTCGGTTGTTTGGTCCCGGCATCGGCGCCCAGGCCTGTGGTGAAGTGGGTTTTGGCCGCATGTTGGAGCCGGATCAATTGTTGGAGCAATTGGCAAGCGTGTTTGCTACAGGGGCCCTGGCCGGATGCCGCGTACTGGTCACCGCCGGGCCAACCCGGGAAGCTATCGACCCAGTGCGGTTTATCGGTAACCGCAGCTCTGGAAAGATGGGATATAGTATAGTCGCCGCCGCCGCGGAAGCCGGCGCCCAGGTGCTCTTGGTAAGCGGACCGGTCGCCTTGTCGCCACCCGATGGCGTGGAATGTGCCAAGGTGGAAAGCGCGGCGGAGATGTTTGATGCGGTAATGTCACGGGTTGCCGATTTCGATATATTGATTGCTACCGCAGCGGTTGCCGATTATCGTCCACGGGTTATTGCCGAGCAAAAGATAAAAAAGAGTAAGCGCCCCATGAGGCTGGATCTCGAGCCCACCGAAGATATTCTGGCCACCGTGGCAAAATTGGAATTACCGCCTTTTACCGTGGGGTTTTCCGCGGAGACTGAACGGCTCGAGGAAAATACCGAGGTGAAGCGACGCAAAAAGTCCGTGGACCTGATGGCTGCCAATCAGGTTGGTGTTCCGAATATGGGGTTTGAGAGTGACGACAACGCCTTACAGTTATTCTGGGAAGGTGGAAACCTAGTGCTGACGCACGCGCCTAAGCAACGACTTGCTCGTCAGTTAATAGATATAGTTGCGCAACGTTATCGTGTCGCAAGAAAACGTGTTGCTACCCATGCCAGGAGCCCATCGGACTCATGACTGATTCACTGCAAACAGCCCAGATCGACTATTAGATTCCATGCATAAGGTCCAGCTCAAGATTTTAGATTCTCGGATTAATACGGAATTTCCCTTGCCCCAATACGGGACGGATGGATCTGCCGGCATGGATCTTAGGGCATGTCTCGATCATGAACTCCAACTGGCTCCGGGCGATACTGATTTGATACCTACCGGTATAGCGATTCATATCTCTGATCCGGAACTTGCCGCGGTACTCTTACCCCGCTCGGGACTCGGCCACAAACACGGTATCGTGCTGGGGAATCTGGTGGGTTTAATCGATAGTGATTATCAGGGCCAGGTATTTATTTCCTGTTGGAACAGAGGGCGGAAGACATTCAACGTCCAGCCTGGCGAGCGCATTGCGCAAATGGTATTTGTGCCTATAATTCGCGCCCAATTCGAAGTTGTGCAGGAATTCGACGCCAGCGCACGGGGAGAGGGCGGTTTTGGACATACCGGCCGACACTGAGCGGAGCATGATCCAATACCACGCGATGCCATGAAACTTTCCATAGACCTATTTAAACCTAAGGAATCCGCTGAGCCGGAGGCCGGCAAGGTTAAAAACCGCAAAGGGATGTCAATAAGCCAGGTGGGGTGGCTGGTATTTTTGGTTGTATGCATCGTGTTGTTCCTCGCGGCGGCCCTCATATATTGGGTCGGAGCCAGCGAGGTCGAGCAGGTGCGCACCAAGCGTGGCGTACTGGTCGCAGAAAGCATGGCAAAGCGAGTAGCTGGTTTTCTGCAGCTGCAAATCAATACCATGGAAGTGCTAGCCAAAGATCCTAGCTTGACTAGGATAATGGAGGAGACGCCGCAAGAGCAGTGGCAGGTAACGGCCATGGAACTGGGCAAGCGGTTCCCTGAGGCGATTCGCATCCGGTTATTACCGCAAGGTTTGACTGAAATAGACATGGATGCGGTACCGCCCATCAGTTATTCCGTATTAGAAGCACTGCAGTTGGCGGAAACCGGCACGCCACCACCAGCCGAGGCGCATCTGGTAGGGGCGCCCCGGCAGCACGTGAATTTGGTTAGGCGGATCGAAAGCACTAATGACGGACGGGTGCTGGGCAACCTGGTAGCGAGTTTTGGACTACCGGTACTGGAACACCTGGTTAGCGGAGAAAATACCGGCGGTGGTTATCTTGAGTTACAGCAGCCGACGCCTAGTGGAAAGCCGCTGGTACTAGCGGTTGCAGGTGATCCAATATTGAAATCCGGGTCGCCGGTATCGCAATTGCCTAAGGTACCAGGGAGCCGTTGGCAATTAAAATATTGGGAGGGTTTCCAGTCCGGCCGGCTATCCCCGCGAGGTGAAACCATCATCGTTATTACGTTGGCGGTAGCGCTTGGTGCCCTGGCAGTACTCTTGTACCTGCTATTCCGTTGGTTGTCAGTAGTGATAGACCGGGATCAGTCCATCCTGATCGCTATGTTGGAGGATTTGCATAGGGGTAAGCGTTCGAAGCATCCGGTAGTGCAATTGGCTGCCAACCGCGCGACTATGGAACTTATCCGCGATATTGAACAAACCGGGGTAGAGGCGCGTGTGCAGACAACCGACGACACGGAAATTGCTATCCCCACGAAGCTTGAAGCGGATCCATTAATTGAGAGTATAGAGCCCGACGGAGGCATGTTTGGTGTGCAGGAAGTAAGTATTGATCCGACAATCTTTCGCAAATATGACATACGTGGAATTGTCGAGACATCTTTAACGCCGGAGGTTGTATATGAAATCGGTTGTGCCATCGGCAGTGAGGCGCTGGAGCGGGATGAACCGGCGGTAATCATTGGTCGGGATGGAAGGCTTTCAGGACCGGATTTGGTGGACGCAGTCTCCCAGGGCGTGCGGGCCAGTGGTTGTAGTGTTATCGATATTGGTGCCGTGCCGACACCGGTAGTGTACTTTGCCACTAATACACTGACTTGTAATTCCGGCATAATGATTACCGGCAGTCATAATCCGCCGGAATATAACGGCATGAAGATTGTGTTAGCGGGCCAAACTTTGGCAGAGGACGATATTCAAGGCCTCTACCAGCGCATTATGGATGGCAACCTTAAAACTTGCTCGGGCGGTCAGGAAACGATGGATGTTGTGCCTGACTATATCCAACGCATTACCTCTGATGTGGAGGTAAAGAACTCCAAGAAAGTCATTATAGATTGTGGTAACGGAATCGCCGGCGCTATTGCGCCGCAATTAATACGGGCCTTGGGTTGCGAAGTGATGGAATTATATTGCGAAGTGGATGGTACCTTTCCCAACCATCATCCTGATCCAGGCAAGCCGGAAAACTTAGTGGATCTGATTCAAGCGGTGCAGCAACAACAGGCGGACATCGGCCTGGCTTTTGACGGAGACGGTGACCGTCTGGGTGTGGTGGCGTCAGACGGTAGCATTATTTGGCCTGACCGGTTGATGATGTTGTTTGCCATGGATGTTCTGAACCGGAATTCCGGTGCGCAAATTATCTACGACGTCAAATGTTCCCGGCACCTGGCGACGGTAATTAAGGACTTCGGCGGCAAGCCGCTTATGTGGAAGACCGGACATTCTTTAATTAAGGCAAAAATGAAAGAGACCGATGCCTTATTGGCTGGCGAGATGAGCGGGCATATCTTTTTCAAGGAGCGTTGGTTTGGTTTCGACGATGCGCTATATTCCGCGGCGCGGCTGCTGGAAATCTTGTCTAATAATTCTCGCAGTTCCAGCGCCGTATTCGGCGCCTTGCCCGATAGCGTAAATACACCGGAGATCAATATCCCTATGGAAGAAGGTGAACCGGCGGAATATGTGCGGCGCTTGCTGGAAACCGCACAATTTGAAGACGCCGATATTATCACTATAGACGGTTTGCGTGCTGATTTTCAGGACGGTTGGGGTTTGGTGCGAGCATCTAATACCACCCCTTGTCTGGTGCTGCGCTTCGAGGCAGACAGTCCAGAGGCCTTAGGTCGTATTCAGGATCAGTTCAGACAGGCCATGTTGGCCGTGCGGCCTGACCTGAGTTTACCTTTCTAGCGGGTTGCCATAAATTGCCTGTTAATGGGGACAGATTTAAATCTGTCCCCATTTTTTTTATTCGGTAGAATGACGAACCCATGAGTATGAGCGCAGAATCCGCGAGAAACGTCGCCCGTGTGTTATCGGAGGCGATGCCCTACATCCGCCGTTTCCGCGGTAAAACCGTGGTGATCAAATACGGTGGAAACGCCATGGTGGATGAAAACCTGAAGAGTGGTTTTGCGCGGGATATCGTACTCATGAAATTAGTGGGCATCCATCCGGTAGTAGTCCACGGCGGCGGTCCTCAAATCGGTAAACACTTGGAAAAAATCGGCAAGACCAGCCAATTCGTGGAGGGCATGCGGGTTACCGACGAAGAAACCATGGACGTGGTAGAGGCAGTATTAGGAGGGCTGGTCAATAAAGAGATCGTAGATCTGATTAGCGGGCATGGCGGGCAAGCTATGGGTCTTACCGGTAAAGAAGGTCGCCTGATTAAGGCCCGTAAGTTAACCTTTACAAAGACTTCGCCTGAATCAGATGCCCTGGAAATCGTCGACTTGGGCCATGTTGGAGAAGTCGCGGATATTAACGTTTCGGTAGTTAATGATCTTATCCGTAAAGATTGCGTACCTGTGATCGCGCCAATAGGAAGCTGCGAGGACGGGTTTTCCTACAACATCAACGCGGATCTCGTAGCTGGTAGGATGGCGGAGGTTCTATCTGCGGAAAAACTTATTTTGTTAACCAATACCGCCGGGTTGCTGGATAAAGCAGGAGAACTGTTGACAGGATTAAGCATCGAACAGGCAAACGAGCTGATTGATAACGGTACCGTACAAGGAGGCATGTTGCCCAAGGTTCGGGGTGCCGTGCATGCGGTACAAGCCGGCGTAAGTGCCGCCCATATTATTGACGGCCGGGTGGAACACGCAGTGCTGGTGGAATTATTTACCGACGAGGGAGTGGGGACCCTGATCCGGTGTTAGGGACCGGTGGCTGGCTTGGATTGCCTGCTGGTTTTTCCTGGACCGTAGCCGCTTTCTGCGTGGGGACACCGGCCATCCGGCCTCGCAAGTAGCGGAAACGTTCTATATCCGCCGCAAACTTATGCCGGAGTGTTTCCTGCTCGTGCTCTTGCATGCCGATATATTGCTCATGGCGTTGGATCTCAGCCTTACCATTGGCGATTTGTTCGTGTAACTCATCGGGCACTTCTTCGCCGCTACGCTCGATTTCGGCCGCGTCATGGGCTAGATCCCGCAGTTGCTGCGTTATCCTTCGAATGCGGTCTTTAGTGAGCCGGATAATGGTGTCAATGGCCATAATCTTGCCGTCCCTTGTCATGACCATATCGTCTTCGCTGGAAAAGGTTGCCAATAGTACATGATCTTTTGCCGCCTGTTCATCCAGCTTACGCTTTTCTTCGGCGAGCAATTCAGCCTGGCGTTGTGCCTCGGCCTGCTCTTCCGATGTCTTGGCACGCTCGATAGTCTCCATGGTTACGCCTTGCCCGCTGAGTATCTTGCGCTCCAGGTCAGCTTGGTTGGCCGGCATGGCATCTCCATAATGTACTTGGCCATTCTCGTCTATCCATTTAATTAGCGGACCGGCGTTAACAGTACTCACTGCAAGTACAGTCAATAACGCGCAAATGCAGGTAGCGGATAACGATCTTGTTAAAATAGTACTCATGATTAATGACTTACTCGTTGTAATTAGCCGATCATCTGCGTCTTTAGCGGGGCAAGGTTCTAGGCTTCGATGAACGGTCTCGAGCAATTTCTCCTGTTTGTAATCTCTCTGATGGCCAATATGTTCTCCGCCTTTTCCGGGGGTGGGGCAGGTCTGGTGCAACTGCCGGCCCTGGTGTTTCTCGGCCTGCCCTTCGCGGTGGCCTTGGCAACTCATAAATTGGCCAGTGTCGCACTGGGTATCGGCGCGACCATTCGACACTTGAGAGAGGAGCCTTTGAAGGCAGGATTTTCAGGCTTTATCCTCGCCACCGGGCTGCCCGGCGTGATGCTCGGGGCGAACTTGATTCTCCAGGTTCCGGATCGAATCGCCACTTTCTCATTGGGCATGCTGACGATCTGTCTCGGCCTGTATTCCTGGATGAACCCCAATCTGGGTCGGGTCAATGTGGCAAGTCATCGGAACCGGGCTGGTTACGTGTGGGGCGGCATAGTCCTTTTCGGTATCGGAGTCCTAAACGGATCATTATCGTCAGGAACGGGATTGTTTGTAACACTTTGGCTGGTACGCTGGTTCGGTTTGGACTACCTGCGGGCGGTAGCCTATACGCTAGTGCTGGTAGGCGTATTCTGGAACGGTACCGGCGCCGCTATTCTGGGTGTTTTGGGGGACGTTCGCTGGTCGTGGTTGCCGGTATTACTGGTAGGTTCTCTACTAGGGGGTTACCTGGGCGCCCATCTTGCCATCACCAAGGGTAACCGTTGGATAAAGCGGGCCTTCGAAATCGTGACGCTGTTGGTGGGATCAAAGCTGATACTTGGTTGACGCTTCAGAACTGCTATTAAGATAGCTAAAAACATGAACCGCCAAGAACGCCAAGGACGCCAAGTAAAGATAAATCAATAATAATGAGTTGTTACGATTACGATGGCTAGTTGACGCCATCAAATTCTTTTTCAAGCAGGGCTGATCCGGTAATTAGAGTTGAGATTTCTTAGTGTCCAGGCAGGCAAACGCCGTATTCTGCTTGGTACTCCCGCATGGCTTTGAGATGTTTCTGCATCTCAGACTGTTCACCCAAATAGTCTAAAAGCTCGGTAACGCCGACCACGCTTACGACGGAAATACCGAACGTATCTTCTACTTCCTGCACAGCGGAACATGACCCGCTACCCCGCTCCTGGCGGTCCAACGCGATCACCACGCCGGCAGCTTGCGCCCCTGCTGCTTCAATAAGATCCATTGACTCCCGTACCGCCGTACCTGCAGTGATCACGTCATCCACAATCAGAATCCGGCCCTCTAAGGGGGCGCCGACAATGTTGCCGCCTTCGCCGTGATGCTTGGTTTCCTTGCGATTGAAGCAGTAAGGAACATCCCTGCCGTAATGTTGGGCCAAGGCG
>JAZFSS010000181.1:0-4945 GCA_036446275.1 Gammaproteobacteria bacterium
TTTACCAATCAGGGCGAAGTGAAGCTGGTCCTGGAAGCGACTGATGAAAACCAAGATCGAGCCTGTTTGCGCTTTGAGGTCCATGATACCGGAATAGGAATCCCCACAGAGGCAAAAGAAAAAATATTTGATTCATTCTCCCAGGTTGATGGATCGACAACCCGTGAATACGGGGGGACCGGTCTGGGTTTGGCGATCTGCAAGCAACTTGTCGAGCTAATGGGCGGGGAGATCGGTATTGAGAGCGGTAGTGGAAGAGGCACCATGTTCTGGTTTGAAATCAGTCTTGACCGGTATGCTGCTAAACCAAATGAAGGAATATCCCCGGAGCAATTAACCGGTCTTCGCGTGCTGGTAGTCGACGATAACGCGACGAACAGGGAAATCCTGCACCATCAACTCACTGCCTGGAACATGAAAGAAACGAGCGTGGAAAGCGGCGCACTTGCGCTGGAGACACTGCGCTCAGCCTATGCACAAGGGGACTCCTTTGATTTAGTAATCCTGGATATGCAGATGCCTGGCATGGACGGATTGGAAGTGGCACTTTGCATATCCGCGGACCCGGCCATTGCGAACGTGCGCATAATCCTGCTCAGCTCGGTCTGTGATATAGAGGCAACCAGGCTGGTATCGGAAGTAGGCATTCACCGTCTCCTCACTAAGCCCACAAGACAAGCGGAATTATATGACTGCATTGCCAACGTGATGCACGGGCAATCTAGCGCGGAAATATCCTCATCATTCACACAACCTAACATGAATGGCAAGGCGGCTTGCTTGCATGCGGAAATCCTACTGGTGGAAGACAATCCTGTGAACCAGGAAGTAGCTACCGCAATGCTGGAGACTATGAGCTGCCGGGTTACCCTGGCCGGTAACGGGGTAGAAGCATTAGATTATATGGAGAACACGCGCTTCGACTTGATTCTGATGGACTGCCAGATGCCCGAGATGGACGGGTATACCGCTACACGGGTGATTCGCAAGCGCGAAAGTACCACAAATGATGGAAGGCGCATCCCGATTATTGCGTTAACGGCCAATGCAATGTCGGGTGACCGAGAGAAGTGTCTGGAAGCGGGAATGGATGACTACCTCAGTAAGCCGCTAACGTTTGAGCGATTGCTCAGCGCCATATCGAAGTGGTCACAGTGGCAATCCGAAACACAGATAAAACCGGCACAATCGACAGGGAAAGCTGCGCCCGCCGATACCGGCGATTATCCAATCAACACGCAAGCGTTGGACAACATCCGTGTGTTACAGGACGGAGAACGCATATTGACCAAGGTGATCGGAGTCTACCTCAAGGAGGCGCCAACCGCGCTGAGTGACCTACGATCGGCCATAAGCGAAGCAGACCCTGACGCATTGCGCATGGCGGCGCACAAGTTTAAGTCCAGCAACGCGAATCTTGGCGCGGAGCGGCTTGCGGAACTGTGCAAGCAGTTGGAGATGTTGGGTCGTGGAGGAACGACTGATGACGCCACGACCATTTTGATGGAGGTGGAGGAAGAATACGGGCGAGTACATGCAGTCCTGCAGGATGAGTGTCAAGGACAGGTTGCATGAGCGATAGAAAAGCGAAGCGCTGTAATCCGTTGGCGTTGGTCGCGGATGATGATCAGACCATGCGGATTTTGATGCGCCAAGTACTCGAGGAAGCGGGTTTTGATGTCGTGGAAAGTGACGACGGGGAAAAGGCGTTAGCGGACTTCAAGGCACAACCACCTGACGTTGTTTTGCTGGATGTGGAAATGCCGGAAATGGACGGCTACACGGTATGCCGGGAAATAAGGAAACTGGCCGCAGGAAAATACGTTCCAATTGTGATGGTGACTGGGCTAGACGACACTGAATCTGTTAATCAATCCTTTGAAGCCGGCGCCACAGATTTTATCAGCAAACCCATCAACTGGGCGGTCCTTGGTCACCGCATTCGTTATATACGGCGGTCTGCAGATATATTCAAGGAATTGCAAGCCTCTGGAGCGAGAACCGCGGCGCTGGTCCAAGCCCTTCCCGATATGATCCTCAGGATGGATAACGAGGGACGAATCCAGGGCGGCCAATCCGATTTACTAGGTAAGGAAATCGAGCGGACTGGAGACGTTCCAGATGGGTCAAAGCAAGGAATATCCAAAGAATTGGTTGCTGACTACGCACGGGAATACATTAGACGTACCCTTGATTCCGGGGCCGAACAAACCTTCGAAATTGAAGAAACCGACGAGCACGGTACTTGTTATTACGAGGGCCGTGTAGTTACGAGCGGCGAAGACGAGGTACTTACTATAGTTCGAGATATTACGGACCGGAAGTTGTATGAACAGGAAATCCATCAGATAGCATACTACGATACTCTGACCGGGCTACCCAACCGGAAGTTGTTCTATGAGTTACTGCACCATGAAATACAAAATTGTCATCGTAAAGGATTATCGATGGCGGTCTTGTTTTTGGACCTGGACCGGTTCAAAAAGATAAATGATACCCTGGGACATTCTGTTGGAGATGAATTGTTAACAGAGATCGGGAACCGATTACACGACGTTCTTCGGGAAAACGATATCATAGCCAAAGAGAACTTTGGCCAATCAAAGTTAAATCTGGCTCGGCTTGGGGGAGATGAATTTACGATACTGCTTAGCTTACTTCCTGACTCCAATAACGCGGCCAAGGTAGCGCAAAGAATTATCGATGCCTTGTCTGACCCCATCAAACTGGATAAGCATAGTCTACATGTAACCGCAAGCATTGGTATCGCTACCTATCCCGCCGATGGGACCGATGCGGAAACACTACTGAAGCATGCAGATGCTTCGATGTATCTGGCCAAAGAAAAAGGACGGAATAATTTCCAATTTTACTCGAGCGCGGTAAATGAAAAGGTCCTTGCACGTCTCAGGCTCGAGACCGATTTGCATACGGCCCTGGACCAGAACGAATTGGCCGTACATTACCAACCCCAAATTGATGTGTGTACCGGGCAGGTAATTGGGGTGGAAGCACTTGTTCGCTGGTTCCATCCTGTACATGGACTTATTTTACCAACAGAATTTATACACATTGCTGAAGAATCCTACCTGATTTGTTTAATAGGCGAATGGGTCATGCACACGGCATGCAAGCAATTGAAGGCATGGCACGCTGCCGGAATTCAGAATCTGAGAATGGCGGTCAATGTTTCAAGCCGCCAATTGTATAGCGGGGCATTTCACGAGCTTGTTTCTAACATTCTCCAAAAGACCGGTCTACCGGGCAGCGCCCTGGAAATTGAGTTGACGGAAAGCATAATCATGGAAGACCCCGAGCGGGTCATCCCTATCTTTCTTAAGCTAAAAGAGATGGGTGTGACGATCTCAGTAGATGACTTTGGGACCGGGTATTCCTCTCTCAGCTACCTCACCCAATTCCCATTGGATACTTTGAAGATTGATCAGAGTTTTGTGCGAAATATTGGTACGGATTCCGACGATACAGCTGTGATCAAGGCAATTATTTCATTAGGAAAAGAACTCGGTCTAGGTATTGTAGGCGAAGGGATAGAGACAAAAACTCAATTTGATATGCTTAGAAATAGCCACTGCGATATAGTCCAAGGTTTCCTGATCAGTAAACCATTGCCGGCTAATGAATGTGAAGAATTCCTGCGAGACTGTAACCCTTTCGTTATAGAAGAGTACGGTGAGAGTGGCATGAAAGCGAAAACCGGGACATAGTTGAGGAATTGCATCTGTCAATGAAAAGCATAGGTCCGGGCAAAAAGACTGGTTTTGGCGGGATGAATCCCACCCTACAAAGCATTGCGATCCAGACAACGATAACTGATCGCTTCTGTAACGTGTGCGGTAGAGAGCTGTTCGACGCCTTCCAAATCTGCAATCGTACGCGCCACTTTTAGTATCCGATGGTAGGCCCGCGCGGAAAGCTGGAAATGTTCCATTACCTGGCACAGTAGTCGTTTATCTTTCTCAGTAATCGTACATACCCTGTCGATTTCTTGATTGTCTAAAACAGAATTTAATTTTCCGCTTCGCTCCCTTTGTCGTTGTTGTGCAGCTTCAACTCTTTTTCGCACTACTGCACTCGACTCTCCCGGTTTGCCCTGTAATTGTTCAAAAGGCAGGCGCGGCACTTCAGTCTGAATATCTATCCGGTCCAACAACGGGCCGGAAATTTTGTTTCGGTAACGTTGCACTTGTTCAGCCGTGCATCGACATCGTCCCGATGGATCACCCAGGTATGAGCACGGACAGGGGTTCATTGACATCTTGCCATCTCTGGTTTTTCAAGCACTTAGGCCAAAACCACCCGAATATCCCAAGGAATTAAGAACACTGGGCGATCATATCCGGGCGCGGCGACTTGACCTAGGGCTTGACCAAAAAGAGGCGGCGAGATCCTGAACACGTCCGCGTGCAAGAATTAGGGCGCGAGAAAAAATTCTCCTGGTACAAGATCCGTGTCGCCGAGCTTGAGCGCGAGTACGAGTGGGATTGCACCAAAGACGACCCGGAACGCTAAAGGTACTCAAAAACAGAACTTAGGAATATCTTGCGTCTCTGAAACGCTCTACCAGAAAATCAATAAACGCCCGAATCTTCGGCGGCACGTGGCGTTGATGCGAATGCACGGCCCAAACTGGACTTATTTTGGGGACTGCTTCGTAGTCGGTCAGGACTATCTTTAACTGCTTTTGTCTTAACTCGATTCCAATATTCCAATCCGGGAGCAGGATTGGCCCGAGCCCGGCCACTGCGGCAGCCGCCAAGGCATCGGCACTTCTTGAGAAAAAGCTGCCGGTCACGCGGACCTCCGAGGTACCGTCCTTGCCACGAAACTTCCAGATATTATGACCGGGATGATCGCGCCAGGTGATGCAGTTGTGATGCGCTAGATCCGCGGGTGTTTTCGGGGCACCGGCTTTCTTCAGATACTG
>JAZFSS010000182.1:0-6046 GCA_036446275.1 Gammaproteobacteria bacterium
TCCCAATCTTCAGCACTAACAACAACAAAGTCATCACCGCTTCGGCGAGTCACTTTGAGCGGCAAATGCTTGGCAACCACCTGTTCTATAAAGCTTTTTAGGTTGTCTCTAAATATATTCACGCTGAAACTGTCCATTAAAAGAAACCTCATCATGTACGGCATTACCGTACATTGTAGGCATAAAGCTCTAACAATACAATCAACGCAGACAATCAAGAGCTACGGCCTAAAAAAACAGGCCTATACTCTTTTGGTTGCTGGTTATTGAGACGTTAGAGGGCTTAAGAAGCTGATAAATATACTGTTTCTGGTATGATATTATTAAACGATGGCAACTTAGGCAAGCGAACTATTTAAACAAGCGATGGAACTTGAAGACGAAGAGCGGGCTTCGCTCGTTGGTCTGCTCTTGGAGAGCCTGGACACGGAAGTGGAGGATGGAGTTGAGGCGGCGTGGCTAGTGGAAGCCGAGCGTCGAATGGCAGCACTGGATTCTGGTGACGCCAAATTGGTTCCTTGGGAGGACGTAAGGAATCGGCTCCTTCAAAGGCTAGATGCCACCGAGAACAGTTGAGTTTCATTCGGCAGCAGCTAGAGAGGCCGAGACGGCCTTTCAGTGGTACGCGGAACGCAACTTACTCGCTGCCCGTGCTTTTGTACAAGAACTAAACCATTCGGTAGAGATGGTTCGAGAGGTTCCGGAGCGCTGGCCTCGATTTGGACCGATGGCACGTCGTTACGTAATGCCTCGGTTTCCATTCAGCCTCGTATACAGGTTGAAAGGACAGGGAGTCGAAATCGTTGCTATTGCACATCACAAACGTAAACCTGGCTATTGGCGTTCCCGCTGATAGGCACTTACTACTTCGCCCTCATACAAGGCGCCCCATTCGACAGCCCGCTTCACAGGTTACGGCTTGGCTGACCGAGTTACCCACGAGAAGTAGACGCATCCATTAGTGAGATAAGATATATGTGGAGGTGTCGAAATGGCGAGAAGAAAAACGAAGTCGTTTCCCTACGCCGTTTTTCTACAGGCTTGTTAGCCGCTTGAATGAGTATGCATAATACGATGCAATCGTATGCATACCATAAGGAGGCAGATATGAGAACTACTCTTGATTTACCTGAGAAGCTACTAAGCGAGGCAATGAAGAGGACCCATACCGGGACTAAAACAGGAGTTATTATTTTGGCTCTAAAGGAATTGAGAAGAAAATCAAAAATTACCGACCTAAAAAAATTCAGGGGGAAAAATTGATCTGGATATTGATCTAGACGAAATTCGAGATCGTCGTTGATGGATGTTCTGGTAGATACATCGATATGGGTCGATTACTTCAGAGGCGGTAATAGCTCCCCCGACCTGATTATTGCGCAAAACGCCAAGTCAAATAACTGCAAGGTTTATTCGCTTGGTAAATACTTTCGTTTATTAAACCGGGTCATAAAGGTTAAGCTATATTGATAGCGAGGCTAGCAAAGGGTTCTAGCTGACCGCTTTTCGCTGTGAGCTTTGTCGTTATGCTGCTATAATAGATTGCAAATGTTACCAGATGTGGTAACATATACAAATGGGTAAGATACGTAGAGGGAACTACATATTTTTGACATGGACAGGTGACCATTCACCCCGGCATGTCCACGTCTACCGGAAATCTAGACTAGTGGTGAAGTGGGATCTGGAGAACTGGCAGCCTATGGAAGGAAAGGCTAGTCGAAGGTTGATCCAACTTATCGAAGAACTGGATAGTGAAGGTGTGTTATGAAGATACGCAGCGTTACATCAAATAATCGGCGAAATGAATTTACGGTGGTAACCTACTCTGGGGCTACTTATGCCTTTCCCTACGCAGAAGCCGATCCTCGCCCGAGTTCCGATGATCGAATTGAGGAAGTTTTTGTAGACAAAGAGCTTGGGAATGAGGCTATTACTTATATTCTGGAATCTGGAGAAGAGGGTTCAATCCACATTGAGAAAATTCTAGAGTACAACGAAGATCCGAAGTATCTCGCAGAACTCCTTACTTACAAACTTACATTGGAAGCTCAAGATGGGCTTGAAGGTAGCGGACTAAGTATGCGTCAGATAGCTAAACGACTGAAGACGTCTGTTCCTCAATTGTATCGCCTCCTGGATCCTGCAAATACACGCAAGTCCATGAGCCAGTTGGTTGCTTTACTTCATGTACTTAATTGTGATGTTGACTTGGTTGTTAAAAAGAAAGAAGCAGCATAGATACCCCCGGCTTTAGCCGGGAGTATCATTAGAAAACATATGCTGAGATCAAAATTAAAGTGGTACGTTTTGTTGTCTGTATCATCGCTGGTGTTGATATGGCGGCTAATAGATTTTATCTACGAGGTGGCATACGAGGAGTTCCACATCACTCGTGGCGGCTTTGAGTTGAAGGGGTCTGGTGCTGAAGTTATTGAGATAGCTATTATTCTTGCCACTATCGCGCTTATATGGAAGGCCCTAAAAAATCTATCACGTCTACATTCAGCCAATCCCTCCAGATGACACGGCGCTTGGGCGCGTCGTGATCGAAGATGACGATAAGCCGCACAAAAGAAAAGGGTGAAAAACCACCCCAAGTGTAATGAAGAAGATTGTTGCAGGCCTGATGGCCCGGTTATCTGACAGTACAACCCACGAACCCTGATAGATATTGGCTTTGGGCACCTTGATCCAGATCAAGAAAGCTGCTGCAATGGGACAGTCAGCACAGGAGTGTTCATGTCCGCGCCCCGTCAGTCCCTGGATATACAAACGATAAAAATATCCTGCGAGCTCTGCAGCTTAGCGGAGCTTTGCCTGCCCCGGGGTCTTAATGAAGCCGAAGTCCGTGAATTAGATGAGATTGTGAAGCGGGGACGTCCGATTCAACGTGGCAAACACCTATATCGCATGAGTGACCAGGATCACTCCCTGTATTTGGTTCGCACCGGATCATTCAAGTCATATCTTTCCACCGATGACGGCGATGAGCAGGTTGTCGGCTTCCATCTGCCGGGAGAATTGGTGGGCCTGGATGCATTTGAGACCGGCAGACACACGTGCTCGACGATGGCGATGGAGACTTCCACCGTATGCGAACTTCCAGGGGAAAAGCTAAACCATGTGTGCCGCAGCGTGCCGGGGCTGCATAACCAGTTGCAAAGTTTGATCGGAAAGGAGATTTCAGCCGATCACTCAATGTTGCTACTGCTTGGGAAAAAGAGCGCAGAAGAGAGACTTGCGAGCTTTTTGGTCAGTCTTTCCCGCCGTTTTAGTGAACGCAGTTTTTCTCCGGTAGAGTTCAACTTATGTATGTCACGCCAGGACATCGGTAACTATCTGGGCTTGGCGGTGGAGACCATTAGTCGGTTATTTGCCAGATTTCAGGAGGACAATCTGCTTGCCGTGGATCGCCGACTGATCAAGATTAAGGATCTGCCAAGGCTGAAATCCCTGGTTAGTAGGCCTACCAAAAAAGATTAGAGGGCGGTCCGTAGCGCCCGGTTGCTGGTTGCCGGGCGTTTTCGGTTATTCCGGCAAGCTTCAGATAACCCGGGAATAGACCCCTTCACCGGGTTCCTTGCGTAAGTAACGGTCGAATACCATACAGATGTTGCGTACCAGCAGGCGTCCCGGGGGCAGCACCTGAAGCAAGTCATCCTCATGTTGCAACAGCCCGTCCGCCTCCATGCTCTTTATTTCTTCCCGTTCGAAAGCAAAGTGGTCCCAGAACGAAAAATTCCACCGTTTCTCCAGGCCGGGAATGTCCACAGCAAATCTGCACATTAATTCGGAGATTATCGCGCTACGCAACAGATCGTCGGGTTCCAGTTCAACACCGCGTACGATGGGTAAGCGGCCAGTGTCTATTTCCGCACCATAGGTCTCCAGGTCTTTGGCGTTCTGATAGTAGTTATCAGACACCTTGCCAATGGACGAGACACCCATTCCCACCATGTCACATTCCGCATGGGAGGAATATCCTTGGAAATTGCGCTGCAAGGTGCCGGCGTCCAGGGCGATCGACAATTCATCATCCGGCTTGGCAAAGTGATCCATGCCGATATACCGATAACCCGCCCCGGTAAGTTTTTGGATCGCCAGCTGCAAAATATCCAGCTTTTCGTTGGGCGATGGCAGGTCCTCTGCCTTGATGCGTCGTTGGGGTGGAAACCGGTCCGGTAGATGGGCGTAGTTATAGACCGCCAGACGGTTAGGATCCATGGCAATTATCTGATCCAGCGTGGCTGCAAAGGTTTCCGTACTCTGGTGGGGAAGCCCGTAGATCAAATCTATGTTGATGGATTTAAACTGCGCCCCGCGGGCGGCGTCCATAATCTCCAAGGTTTGTTCAATACTCTGTATGCGATTGACGGCCTTTTGCACCTTCGGGTTGAAGTCCTGTACGCCGAGACTGATCCGATTAAAGCCAAGCCGGCGCAGCAGTGCGATGGTTTCCGGGTCTACGGTGCGGGGGTCGATTTCCAGAGAATACTCTCCGCCATCATCGTCACGCAGCGGAAAATATTGCGCCGTGGTCTCCATCAGGGATTCCATTTGTGCGGGGCTTAGAAACGTGGGCGTGCCGCCACCCCAGTGCAGTTGCTCTACGGGCCGGTCCTGGTCATAAAACCGGCCATGCATGGCAATTTCCTGCTGAAGTTGTGCCAGATAAGGTTCCGCTCGTGACCGGTTTTTGGTGACCACCTTATTACAGGCACAGTAAAAACAGACCGTGGCGCAAAAGGGGATGTGAAAGTACAAAGATAAAGGCCGGGGAATCGGGTCCTCATTACTTCGCTTTACCCAATCCCGGTAGTCCGCCGGCCCGATTTCGTCCGCGAATTGCGCGGCCGTTGGATAGGAGGTATATCGGGGCCCTGCCTGGTCGTAACGACGCAGCAGATCAGCCTGGAATTCCAGTGTTTTGTCCACAATGGCGGGTTTGCTGTCTGCATGCATTGTTAAATCGCGAGCTCCTAGAGGGTCCCCGGACGTTTCCAATTTGCTTGGTTGCCGGATCCCTTTCTCTTGGAGATTACTGTAGCTAATCTGGCCATTGAAAAACTGATCTGGATCAAATTAGGTGATCAAAATCATGCTTTCCCCCCATATCCACAGGGTCCTCGAAGCAGGAGATTGGGAAAAAATCGATACACGGCTGTGTCGTGAGGACGACCCGGTGTTCGGGTCTCGGTTACAGTAAAGAGTATCAGGAGCTTTACGAGCCTGATTCCCGATCAGGGGCGGAAAAGGGATCCTGAAAAGTGAAGACGCGGGCCGGCAATGACAAGAGTGGCGCGCGGTGCGAGCCGGGCAATTAACTTTGGAAATAGGCTGGCGGGAACTGTTTCCTTAGGAGTAAGATAGCGGGGGAGGTGGCCCCCTAAAGCAAGCAAGTGGGCCACGGGTCTTATTACGGGTTGTGACGAGAAAGCGGTGTGTTATTAATTGTTGTCGGGTGCATAACAGGAGGTGCCTGGATGAATGAGAAACTCTCCGTGAAGACAATGTCCCTTGAACTTGAAGGTATGCGAAACCGGATAAGGGACTTAGAGCAGAAGCTGGAAGCGGCCCTTATGCAAACAATTTCAAAGTTAAAGGGGTCATCCCGTAGCACCCAAATGGGCGCGGGACATCACATGGACGAACTTGTGATCAGTGTTATCAGTAATGAGTACCGCAAGGAACTCATTACAAAAACCGCCTACTTTCGTGCAGAAGATCGAGGTTTTATCGGTGGCGACCCGGAGCAGGACTGGCTCGAAGCAGAAGCGGAAGTGGACCGCTATCTTATGGAGCAGCATGCGCCGGCCGCTATGGAGACCAAATCGGCCGCGGAAAAGGTTGCCGGCAAAGTGGTGGAGACGACTCGCAAACCCGGCACGCTTACCTTGAACAGGCCCTGACGATTACAGTAGAATCGGACCTATGATCCATCTAAATCAAGGTTTGGTCGCGGTGACCCATAGTCGACCGGCCCTATGGTCGGTCAAGGCCGGCCCGTGGCGTGCCTTTGGAAGCGTGATTCAGCGGTAACAAA
>JAZFSS010000183.1:0-3624 GCA_036446275.1 Gammaproteobacteria bacterium
TTCGATGTCACTTATGTCCTTAATTTTGGCGCTGAGTTCGGGAGAAGGCTCCTTTAACAGAGGCTGGGGTAAGAGATGAAAAAAGTGGATATATACGGCCACACCGAATAGCACACCGGCAGCGCCGCAAACGGCAGTACACCAAATCGCATTTTTTATCGATTTCATCGTTTCCGATCAGTTGGCTCTAACGCCTGAGTTCAGCGGCATTTGAGGCGATGCCTGTTTTTGCGACAGCAAATATAAGCAGCGGGTCAAATATCCGCTGCAACGATTTGTTAGAAGTCACGCGTCTATTCACCTGGCTTGGGCGAACGGCGCCCGGGAACCTTGAGCCGCTTTCTTGCATCCTTGTCTATCGAGGCAACAGAAGTTGCGAATAGCTTAGCAAATTTTTTGACATCACCGTATCCAAGGTCACGCAATGAACCTTCTGGAAGGCTCTTGTTTCCAGTTCGCGCAATGTACCGTTTGTTGATGACACAGCGATTGTGGACCGAAATGTTTCGTGTTTCGATAGCATCAACAAGGACCTTGCGCTGATCATCCTCTATGAGCTTCAGGTGGAATCTCTCGGAAAAGAATTCTTCGAGGTCTTGAATGGAAGAATATGTGAGATTCTCAACTTTTCTCTCGGCAATTGTCAGAACGAGATCATTGATCGATCCATGTCTCAATACTGTTTCTAAATCAATCTTTTCTGACGACCGTAAGGTCTCCGGCCTAGAGACAAAAATCTCCCGTAGCATTGAAGATAGATAGTTGAGATAGTTCTCTACATGCCTTACGACGATGATTTCCATGAAAAACTGGCGGTTCTTCTTCAGTTCATCCAACGGGCTCTTTCGATTCTTCCAGTCTCGTTCTAGTTGAGCTTTTTTCTTCGGCGTTGCCCCTTTGAGCAGGGTCTCGTGTGCGGTATTCGCAACACTTTCAATATGAGCGACCATTCGCAAGATGTAGTCTAAGAAACTGTTGACCTTACGGAATGATTGAAGAAAATCCAGGTATGCAGTCGAGCCTGTTCGGGGCATTGGCACACCAAGATTGAGGTCATCTCGAGGAAGAACGAGTGATTTCTTGGAACGACGTTTGGCCATGGATTTGGACTTCTAACTACTATTGGGGAGCCTAAATACGCCATTTACAATGGAGCATTATGGCTCCCTAATCTTCTTGCTGATTGTAAGATCAACATCTTAACCTCCCATTAGGGAGCCTAAATGGATTTTGCATTGGAGCAAGGAGGCTGCCATAAACGAATCCTACCCACTGGACCAAGCGCTCGGTAACACCTGTGTAAAAATTGTTACGGACGGACACAGAAACACTACCTACGTGGATGTAGGGACAAGGATTACCAGTGGGTAGTTTCAGGATGACTTCCATTTCCGCCTCCCTGGCGTTTGATGTCAGCCTACCGCTGTTGGGGATTTATCGCAATGTGTAGAATATTTCCAATGCCTACAACCCAGATCACACCGGCTTAGAGCCGGTCCGGCACTCGAAATAGTATTGAAGGGGTCGTTAGTGGGGAACCGCTTCCGCTAGCGGCCGGTATTGCAGAGTGTAAAACATTTCCAGATAGCGGCGAGTCTCATCGCGTTCCAGATTGGTAACGTATTTCCAGAATCCGTAGATGCGCGACAGGGTCATCATGCGCTCGGCATATAACTTCCAGGTGTAGCGGCTGTGTACCCGTTCTATCGCGCCTTCCGAGATATTGTCCCATACGCCGGGATCCGAACGGCAATGTTCCAGAAATTCCGCGATGGTGGCGGCAGCCAACGCGCCATGGTTGGGGTCGATGTGAAAGCCCGATTTTTCGTGTTCTATAATCTCCGATGGCCCGCCGTACCGGGTGGCAAACACCGGCAGTCCGGAGGTCATGGCCTCGATCACGGTAAGACCAAAGGCCTCGAATAGCGCCGGTTGCACGAACACGCCACGCAGATCGGCAATGAAACGATACAACTCCCCCGCCAGATTTTTATCCAGTTGCAGCCCCAGCCACCGCACCTGACCGTCCAAATCATATTGCGTTATGAGATCGTGCAGGCGCTGGATCTGAAAGCGTTCTTCGGATTCGGAGGCCTGGGACGGATCGACGCGTCCGGCAATCAGCAGAAGATTGGCCTGGGAGCGCAGAGCTTCGCTGCGACCAAACCACTCCACCAGCCCGGTGATGTTTTTGATGTGATCCAGCCGCGCCATGCTGAAGAGTAATGGCTTGTCGGCATCTTCCAGTTCCCCCCGGGCGCCCGGGCGCTGATCACCAAAGATCAGGTCTTCAATTTCGCCATGCAGTCCGGTCAGCCTGCGCTGCTGGTCGGAATAGGGAAAATAGACTTCGGCATCGGCGCCGGGGGATACGATGTTGAACTTGGGATCGAAGGGATCGATGCCGTTCACCACTCTAAATAACCCAGGCATGGTGAATGCCCCGTAGCTTTCATACTGTCCCACGCTGTCGCTCTGCCCGGCGATCTCCTGGTAGGTGCTGGTGATAATGAAATCCGCTGAGTTCATGGATACCAGATCGGCGGTGAATTGGACGGCAAAATGATATTGGGCTTCGTTGTCTTTCCAGTATAAATCGGAATACAGGTACTTGGTCTTTTCCAGGGCGTGGGCGATGTTGCACTGGGTCACTTTCAGGTTCTCGGCCAGGATGGTAGCCACCAGGTTGCCGTCGGAGTAATTGCCGATAATGAGATCAGGCCGGCAACCCAGTTCGGCAAGGATCTCCTTACCGGCGTCGTTGGCGAAACGTTCCAGATACGGCCATACCTTGAAGCGGGAAATCCATTGGGGCACTACCTGACCGTCGGCATTGCAAAACGGCACCCGCAGGATGCGCGCATTTTCCGTGCCCAGAATCGATTCGATGTGCTGATTACAGGTGGTGCCGGGGGATTCCGGAATCAAGCGGGTCACCACCAGTATCTGGGGTTCGATATCCAATCCCTGATCGTATAGACGCGTGCGCATTTCTTTTTCCAGGGCGCGTACTTGATCCAAGATATAGACCACTTGGCCGCCGGTGTCGGGCAGCCCTAATACATTGTCCTGGCCGAAGTACCCATGGGGCGACAGGGTGGCCAGACTGAAGATCATGGGGATGCGGCCCAGAAAGCGTTCCAGGTTACTGGGCTCCGGCGCCTCGAGAATGTCCGACAGTAGTTGCAGAAAACCGCGCATCTGCACCACGGTGCGACCCCAGCCGGGTTCGAAGCCGATATTTTGCAGCCGGTGTCCTACTGCTCCCCATTCCGCATCCTGGGGCTGGCGCGCAAGATAGTCTTCCGCGTGGCGTAATGCGGTACGCAGACCCGCCACGTCCTGGGTTCGATCATTCAGCATCAGTTGGGCGCCGCGGCACTGATGTACGCGCAGAAATTCGAGCAGGCGGCGGTCGCCCTTGTCGATCTGGTCAAACAATTGGCTGGACAGGCGTCGGTTCAGGAACTCCACGCCCCGCCCAATGGAGCGGGCTTCCTGCAGTTTGGGAAATTCCCTATTAAAGGGTCCCAGGTCCACCTCCAAGGTCCAATCATCGGAATGGTCGTGACCGTTTACCTGGCGTTCCTTGAAGGCCAGAAAATCAGACACACTGATGTCTTC
>JAZFSS010000184.1:0-3600 GCA_036446275.1 Gammaproteobacteria bacterium
GGACTAAAACCCGTGCAACGGCGCATCATCTATGCCATGTCCGAACTGGGGCTGAATGCCGGCGCCAAATATAAAAAATCGGCCCGCACCGTCGGTGACGTGCTGGGCAAGTTTCACCCCCACGGGGATTCCGCTTGCTACGAGGCCATGGTGCACATTGCCCAGGCATTTTCCTTTCGTTACCCGCTGATAGACGGCCAAGGCAATTGGGGTTCCACGGATGACCCTAAATCCTTCGCCGCCATGCGTTACACCGAATCCCGCTTGGCTAAGTTTGCGCAAATATTACTTGCCGAATTGGGGCAGGGCACGGTGGATTGGTTGCCCAACTTCGATGGTACCTTGGAAGAACCCAGTTTTTTGCCGGCACGTCTGCCGGCGGTTTTGTTAAACGGCGCCACCGGTATTGCGGTTGGCATGGCCACGGATATTCCGCCCCATAATCTAAAGGAAGTCGCCAGCGCCACCATTCGATTACTGGAAGAACCGAAAGCCACCGTGGCGCAACTGTGCGAACACATTAAAGGCCCGGACTATCCCACCCAGGCGGAGATCATCACACCGAAGCAGGACATTGTTCGCATGTACGAAACCGGTGCCGGTAGTATCCGCATGCGCGCGCGTTACGAAAAGGAGGGCGGTGACATCGTTGTGAATGCGCTGCCGTACCAGGTTTCCGGGGCCAAGGTGTTGGAACAGATCGCGGCCCAGATGACCGCGAAGAAATTACCCCTGGTGGAAGACCTGCGGGATGAGTCGGATCACGAAAATCCCACGCGGCTGGTCATCACGCCCCGGTCCAATCGGGTGGACGTGGAACAACTGATGTCCCACCTGTTTGCCTGCACGGACTTGGAGCGTACCTACCGCGTCAATCTGAATATGATTGGCATCGACGGAAGGCCTAGAATCAAAGACTTGCGAGGTATTCTTAAGGAATGGCTGGAATTTAGAACCGAGACCGTACGGCGCCGTTTACAGCATCGTTTGGACCGGGTCACCAAGCGGATGCACCTGTTGGACGGCCTGCTGATCGCCTATCTCAACATCGATGAAATCATCGCCATCATCCGCAAGGAAGACAAACCGAAACCGGTGTTGATGAAACGCTTCCGGCTTAGCGACGTACAGGCCGAGGCCATCCTGGACTTGAAACTCCGCAACTTGGCGAAACTGGAGGAAGTAAAGATCCGTGTCGAACAAGAAGCCCTCACAGATGAGCGGGATAGCCTGGATAAGACCCTGTCTTCCAAGCAGCGCATGAAAACGCTCATCCGCAAGGAAATCCTTGCCGATGCAAAAGAATATGGTGATCAGCGCCAATCCAAACTGGTAAAAAGAGATGCCGCTCAGGCTATGGACGAAACCGCGTTGCTACCAAGCGAGGCCGTAACCATCGTGTTATCGGAACGTGGTTGGGTGCGGGCCGCAAAAGGTTATGAGGTGGATTGTCTGAGTCTCAATTACAAGACCGGTGACGGTTTTCTGCACGCGGGCCAAGGCCGCAGTAATCAACTGGCGGTGTTTCTGGATTCCACGGGTCGGGCCTACACCTTGCCCGCACACACCTTGCCATCGGCGCGGGGACAAGGAGAACCGCTAACGGGGCGCTTCAATCCCCCGGACGGTGCGACATTTCAGGGTGTCATGATCGGGGAACCCGACGACCTGTTCTTTGTCAGTACCGATGCAGGTTATGGGTTCACGGTACGACTGGGGGATCTCCATGCCCGTACCAAGGCAGGCAAGGCGGCGATCTCGGTTCCAAAAGGAGCGAAAGTATTGCCGCCCGTTACGGTACGCAGCTTCCAGGAAGACTGGATCGTGGCAATCTCCAGCTCGGGCTACATGCTGGTGACGGAATTATCGGAACTCCCGCAACTGGCCCGGGGCAAAGGCACCAAATTCATCAACATCCCCTCGGCCAAATTCAAAAACCGGGACGAATATGTAGCCAAGCTGGCACTCATTCAGGACGGAGAAAAACTCACCATCCACGCCGGCAGGAAATACAAGACCATGAGAGCTGCCGAAGTGGACGGCTACGTGGGAGAGCGGGGCCGACGGGGCCACAAGCTGCCCAGGGGCTACCAGAAAGTAGAACGTTTGGTGGTGGAGTACACCAAGGACTGACTAAATAGGAAAGTCATGTAACGTCTTGACGTTATAACGTTATAGTGCTATGGTTTTGGGTATGAGCGGAAAACCAAAACGGGCCACGGTCTATTTTGACGCTGAGTTACATCGCGCGTTACGGCTTAAAGCCGTTGAGACCGATCAGTCCATGTCAGAGTTGGTTAACGAAGCCGTAAAATTAAGTCTTGCGGAGGATGCCGAAGATTTAGCTGCGTTCGAGGAACGGGCGCGGGAGCCAAACTTGGCCTTTGAAAACGTCGTAAAGGATTTAAAACGGCGTGGAAAAATATAGGGTCCTTATTAAGCCATCGGCGGTTAAGGAGATCAAGGCAATACCACGAAAGAAGGAACGGCAGAGGATTGTCCGTCGCATCGAACAATTAGCAAACAATCCGCGCCCAACCGGTTCCCGCAAACTTTCAGGCTATAACCGTTATCGGATTCGGCAAGGTACCTACCGGATAATCTATGCAATTGAAGACGATAAACTTATCGTCTATGTAGTCAAAGTCGGTCACCGCAAGGACATATACCGCGGGACTATCTGATAAATGTAATGGTTATTACCAACCGTGGAGGCAGGAGAAGTGATGGATACCTTTACCGCAATATATCAACGCCGCGCCATCAAGTATTTTGACCCAGAACATAAGCTCACCAAGGAAGAAGAGACCAAGCTTTTAGAAGCTGCGATACAGTCTCCCACTAGCTTTAACTGCCAGCACTGGCGCTTCGTCATTATTCGGGACTCGGAGTTGCGTAAAAAGATACGTACCGAATTCGGCAACGATCAGGCGCAGATGACTGACGCTTCACTGCTGATCATTATGACGGCGGACCTGAAGGCCTGGGAAAAAGAGCCCCAGCGCTACTGGAAAAATGCTCCGGATGAGGTGGCGGAATTACTCGTAAATTGGATGGGGCCGTTCCACGAGGGGAAGGAATGGCTCCAGCGCGACGAAGCACAGCGCTCCATCGGTATTGTAATGCAGACCATCATGTTGGCTGCTAAGGCAATGGGTTACGACTCCTGCCCGATGATTGGCTTCGAGATAGATAAAGTCGCTGAATTAATCAATTTACCCGGCGATCACGTGATGGGTCCAATGCTCGCGATTGGAAAGGGAGTCAAAGAATCCTGGCCCAAGCCTGGACAACTGTCTCTAAGCGAGCTGGTCATCGAAAACAAGTTTTCGTGACAAGAAGATAACACGGGGAAAAGAGTCCCCAGTTCTACTCACGAGTCGCAAGGGAAGGCGATGCTAGTCAAAACCGTGCGACGCCCCGGAGACCGGGGTACGCAATCGTCATTTAATGACCGAAACTGCCCCGGCTATGCCGGTGTGAATAACAAGGGCACTGCCGAGTACGCATTGAGTGGTATGAAAATGCCAGCCGATTTTCAGGCTGCCAACTTACATCTTGCGCTTTGAGCATATTTAATGCGAAGCCGTCATACCGGCG
>JAZFSS010000185.1:0-7803 GCA_036446275.1 Gammaproteobacteria bacterium
GCCTTGGGCCGCACGTTTCATGATAGCGACCGGGAAATAGAGCAGCGCACCGGCGCCGATATTCCGTTAATCTTCGATTTGGAAGGGGAGGAGGGATTTCGCAAGCGTGAGCACGTGGTGATCGACGATCTGACCCGCTTGCAAGACATCGTACTTGCCACCGGTGGGGGCGCCATATTAGACCCGGAAAATCGCAAGCGGCTGGTTTCCCGAGGCAGGGTTATCTATTTGCATACCTCAGTGGACCAACAATTGCGCCGCGCCGGCTCGGACCGTAACCGGCCGCTGCTGCAAACCGACGATCCACGCCAAAGGCTGGCCGAGCTGATGTCTGTCAGAGAGCCCATTTATCGCGAAATCGCGGATCTGGTTGTGGTTACCAGCGGACGTAGCGTGAAACAGGTGGTTAAGGAGATTCAGGGAAAGCTTACAAGGCAATAACGCCGCCGAGGGTTTTGCTAACCCAAACAGGTTTCTTTATGCTTGCGGCTAAGCCCTGCAAGGCCGTTTTACAATGAAAACCCTGCAAGTTGAATTAGAGGAGCGCTCCTATCCTATTTATATAGGGGCCGGGCTGTTGCGTTGCCCGGAGCTGCTAACCCCCCATATCTCAGGGCGTCAGGTTATGGTGGTGACCGACGAGACGGTAGCACCCCTGTACCTGGAGGTTTTAAGGTCATCTCTTAGGTCTTTTCAATGTAAAGAGGTGGTTTTGCCTGACGGCGAGGAATATAAGAATCTGGAAACACTGAACCGAATCTTTGATGCGCTGCTGGAACACCGCTTTAACCGGGGATGTACCTTGATTGCCCTAGGCGGCGGGGTGGTGGGAGATATCACCGGCTTCGCGGCCGCGAGTTACCAAAGGGGCGTGCCCTTCATTCAGATTCCTACCACCTTGCTTGCCCAGGTGGACTCTTCCGTAGGGGGTAAAACCGGCATCAATCACCGCTTAGGCAAAAATATGATTGGCGCCTTCTATCAGCCCCGATGTGTGTTGGCCGATACCGCGACATTAAATACTTTGGATGATCGCCAATTCCATGCAGGGCTTGCGGAAGTCATCAAATACGGATTGATCAGGGATGCGGAATTCTTTGACTGGCTGGAGACCAATATGGATGGTTTGCTAAAACGGGACCCGGAGTTGCTCGTCTATGCCATTGAGCGGTGTTGTAAGAACAAGGCGGACATCGTTGCCGCCGATGAGCTGGAGACAGGAGTACGCGCCTTGTTGAATTTTGGTCATACCTTCGGTCATGCCATTGAGACGGCTACCGGCTACACCAGTTGGCTCCACGGTGAGGCAATCGCCGCGGGCATGTGTTTGGCCGCGGACCTGTCCGCACGCCACGGTTGGATGGCCCGGGGGGATGTAAATCGTAGTGAAGCCCTGCTAAAAAGGGCTGCACTCCCCACCAAGCCGCCAGCGGATCTGGATAGCCGGCGCTTCCAGGGGCTAATGGCGGTGGACAAAAAAACCGTAGACCAGGGGTTACGGCTGGTTTTGTTAAAAGGCATCGGCAACGCGTTTGTCACTGGCGACTACAAGCCGGACCTGCTATCGGAAACCCTGGCGGCTAACCATGGCGGTAATTGACTTGTGATGTCGAGGACCGTGGCTGTCAACAGGAAAACCATAACGATGCGAGGCGGGCCGGCATCCTTTGCGGCTTCGGAGGCCACCAGCCGCGGGCGAAGCTACAAGGAACCGTCGCCAAGCTACCGGGGCGAATATCAACGGGACCGGGACAGAATTATCCACTCTGCCGCGTTCCGGCGCCTGGAGTACAAAACACAGGTATTCGTCAACCATGAGGGTGACTTGTTTCGTACCCGTCTCACCCATTCCATTGAGGTAGCCCAAATCGCCCGCTCCATCGCCCGTGCGCTCTGCTTGAACGAAGATTTAACAGAAGCCATTGCCCTTGCCCATGATCTGGGACATACGCCCTTCGGCCACGCCGGACAAGATGCCCTGAACGCATGCATGGAAGAGTACGGTGGTTTTGAACATAATTTGCAATCACTCAGGGTGGTCGATGAGCTGGAGGAACGCTATGCCTCGTTCCGCGGGCTGAATCTCACCTTCGAGACCCGCGAGGGAATATTGAAGCATTGCTCCTCAACAAAGGCCAAGGAACTGGGAGCCGTGGGGCGGCGGTTCCTGGAACGGCAACAGCCTGGTCTCGAGGCCCAATTGACAAACCGGGCCGATGAAATTGCCTACAATAGCCATGACGTGGACGATGGGCTGCGGGCCGGGCTACTGACCATCGAACAACTCATGGAAACTCGCCTTTTTCGGGACCAGTATGAAATTGTGCGCCAGAGTTACCCCGACCTTGCGCCACGCCGGACGATCCACGAGGTGGTGCGGCGCATGATCAATCGCCAGGTGGTGGACCTCATCGAAAACACGCATCAGCGTGTTGAAGATAACAATCCTGACACAATCGACGCGGTACGGGCGCATCCCGAAGCGCTGGTTGCATTTAGCCCGCAAATGCAGGATCAAAACCTGGAACTGAAACGTTTTCTGCGAGAAAATTTGTACCGACATTATCGCGTACATCGAATGAGCGCCAAGGCCGCGCGGGTGGTCAATTTACTTTTTGAGGCCTTGCTTGGCGATATACGTCTGCTGCCTCCAGAGGCGCAACAACAAGCGGGCAGCCTGGAACAGCGCCATGGCACCTCAGGCCGGGCACGGGCAGTGGCGGATTATATCGCGGGGATGACAGACCGCTATGCCATCGCCGAGTATGAACGCGTCTATAACCCCACGGAAAGAACCTAAGAACGTTCCCTTCGCCGGCCCCCAGCAACCCAACATAATCCCAGTCCCCAGCCAAACTACCGGACCGGTGGTATCCATGCCTGGATAAGCGGTCTATAGAGTACCTTCCAAGGTGCCGATAACTTGATCGACTCCAAGCCTTCAACGATCGGTGCAGCGCCTACTTCTTACACGAACATCAACAGACAACCGGCCATCGGGCAAGTCCATCCATGCGTCTGTAATTCAATGAAACCCAATACACCTACAGTTATATGACTAATTACATAAGCCGCTCGAAAGGGTTTACCTTGATCGAACTGATGGTCACCTTGGGTATCGCATCCATCGTCTTAGGGTTGGCCGCGCCGGCCATGCGGGATATGGTGCAGAACTCCCGTATTACCTCCCAGGCAAACGAGCTGCTGGCGTCTTTGGGCATGGCCCGTAGTGAGGCCGTGAAGCGCGGCACCCCAGTGAGCATATGCCGTAGCGCAAACCTGCTTACCTGTAGCGGCGGGGCGGGAAGCTGGGCGGATGGATGGATTCTGTTCGATGACCTAAATGGAAATGGCGCAGTGAATGCAGGCGAAACGGTGTTACGGGTGCGTCAGGAACTAAGCGGTAACCCAACTCTCAGTGGCCCCGCTCCCGTAACCTATCAACCGTCGGGGCTGGTAAACGCGCCGGCGACCTTTACCCACACCATTCCAGGTTGTAGCGGTGATCAAGGCCGGACGATCACCCTGAACGCAACGGGAAGGGCGATGGTAACCAGGCAATCATGTTGAATATTTTCTTAGCGAACTCAAAAACGGAATGTGACGCCATGGCCAAAATAAAGATTATCCACTTGCCGGCGAAGGGCTTCACCATGGTGGAGCTGTTAGTCGCGGTACTGGTGTTATCCATTGGCCTGTTGGGCTTGGCGGGCCTGCAGGCGGCGGGGTTACGCAACAATCAGAGCGCCTACCTGCGTTCCCAGGCGACAATTCTGGCCTACGATGTGGCAGACCGTATGCGCGCGAACCAGGCGGCCGCGGCGGCGGGCGCCTATAACATCGCCCTCGGTGCAGCAGGCGGTGGCGGCAGTGTGGCCGCCGACGATCTCACGGAGTGGAAGAACAATATGGCGGCGTTACTGCCCTCCGGCGACGGCTCCGTTACCAACAACGTCGGCACATTCACCATTTTAGTGCAATGGGATGATAATCGTGATGCCAATGATTTGCAGCAATTTTTCGTAGAGTTTCAGCTATGAACCCATTGCGTAACAAATCAAACCGCAATGATCGGCAATGGGGCTTTACCCTGGTGGAACTAATGGTTGCCTTGACCATCAGCATAGTTTTGCTGGGCGGCGTGCTGAAGGTGTTCGCCAATAGCAAACAGACCTACCGGGTACAGGAGGCGTTATCCCGGCTGCAGGAAAACGGCCGCTACGCCATCGAATTTCTGGCACGGGATATCCGCACGGCGGATTTCTGGGGCTGTGTTGGCGATTCAACCAGCGTTACCAATAACCTGAATCCCAATAACCCCGGCTATATCGATTTCGTGGCCGGCGGTGGTGTTGCGGGCACCGATGGCGCTACCGATACCCTCACCCTGCGGCGGGCGATCGGCTCAGGTCTGGTGGTGCAGACACCATACGGTCCGCAAGAGTCGGCAAATATTGCGGTACCAGCCGGAAATAACTTGCAGCAGGGCGATATCGTGCTTTTGAGTGATTGTATCTCCGGGGATCTCTTTCAGATCTCCAATGCCGACCCGGGGACCAGCGGGACCGTGGTGCACAACACGGGGGCAGCGACTACACCGGGCAACTTTAATCCCGGCCCCTGCGGCGGCGGTAACGCCCACTGCCTTTCTAAGGTGTATCAAGGCGATGCGGAGATCTATGTAGCCAGAGAAACCGTTTACTTCATTGCCAACGGCGCCGGCGGTGAGCCGGTGCTGTTCCGGAACGTAAATCAAGGCGGCGCAGTGGAACTAGTAGAAGGCATAGAAAATATGCAAATCCTGTACGGCGAGGATACCAACGGAGACGGTGCACCGAATGCCTATAATACCGCCACCGCAGTGGGCGCAAATATGGCAAACGTGGTGAGCGTGCGAGTGGCCCTCACCCTGCGCACCCTGGACGACAACATAGTACTGCAAGACGGCGCTAATGATAGTCGCCTGCGCCGCAATTTTACCACCACGGTCGCCGTTCGTAATCGTCTGCCATAGCAAAAAGGATCCGAGCAGTTTGTCAGTGAGTTATCGAAAGTGGAGCAAACGATGAAAATACGTAATGGTTCATTCAGGTCTCGTCAGCGTGGAGTTGTGCTGGTGGTGAGTCTGATGATCTTGTTGGTGATGACCGTGATAGGGATAACCGCTACGAAATCTTCCTCGTTAGAGGAGCGTATGGCGGGTAATACCAGGGATCATAATCTTGCTTTTCAAGCCACCGAATCCGCGATACGGGATGCGGAAGGCTTTCTTAACGGGATTGTTTCCACGGCGCCGTTCAACGGTACCGGAGGACTGTATGGTCCTACCGACGTTGCCCCGGATCCCCTGACGGCGGCGACCTGGGAGGGGGGTGTTTTGAACTACACGGGCACGCCTCTGGAAAATATCAATACTCAGCCCCGCTATTTCATCCGGCAGATGGGACAGATTGCGGGCACCACCGGCGCCTTGAACTTAGGCCCTGGGTACGGCCAGTTTCGGGGCAGCGGAGACGTTACTACTTTTAAAATTTTCGCCCGTGGCACAGGCGGTAAAGATACCACTCAAGTGGTTTTAGTCAGCCACTTTGGACGGACCGGGTTGTAAGGAAGACTCGGTGTTGGTGAATCACAGATTACTCAGTGCAATGGGATTTGGCGAGAGCATCGACGGTTACAGGTCTTAACAATGGCGATCATTCACAAATTAACTCAATATCGCGACTATTTGCCGGCGATATTGATCGCAGCACTAACAGGCATATCCACTAGCGCCGTGGCCGCGCCGGGCAATCTGTCCAATGTCCCACTGTATCTAGGCACAAGCGCTGAGCCGAATATCTTTTTCACCATCGACGACTCCGGCAGTATGGACTGGGAGGTAATGACCAGAGATCTGAATAACGGTGGGCGTTTCACCGGCACCCAGCCCGATGGCTCCAGTCCGGCAGGCAGTGGCGCGGTTAAGCACCGGGACAGTCTGGCGGACGGCAATCAGGACGGCAATGCCGACTGCGGTTTCGGCACCAACGGCCAGGACTTCTACGGCTACATCTATGGCGTGGAGTTCGGCAGCAATACCTATATGGATAGCGACTGGGACTGCAATACCGCCGACGAACAGGAATGGCGTTTCCGGAACAGCGACTTCAACCCGTTGTACTTCGACCCCGGCAAAAAATATGAGCCTTGGGTCGGTGTCGACAGCAGCGGCATTCCCTTTCAGGACACCAATATTACCAATGCCCCCAACAATCCCTACAACCCCACGGAGACCATCGACCTGACCCAGCATAACTCCGACTGGGGTGGCGGCACGACTCGCAGAACCAGCGACCGGGACCCCTCCATCGATCCCGGTCCCGATGGTTTTTTCTATTATACCTGGGCGGATCTGGATGGTGACGGATTGTTCGATGACGGAGAGGAAACAGAATTCAAAATCAAGGATCAGGACACAGCTACACAGCAAAATTTTGCGAACTGGTTTGCCTATTACCGAAACCGGGAATTCGTGGTCAAGGCAGCTTACGGCCAAATCATCGGTGAGGCCGAGGGAGTACGCATGGGCTTGGCGACCCTCCACAACCACAACAATGTAAAAACCGAGATCGCCTCCATGAACGGCGATCCCTCCACCGGCGCAAAACGCACCTTGCTGGATAATCTATATTCCATCGACTCCTCCGGCGGTACACCGCTGCGTACCGTCAACTATGAGGCCGGACGCTACCTGGAATGCGCAAGCAATAATCTATTTGGTTCCTGCCCCGCCCTTAGCGCCGCCGATGGCGGGGCCTGTCAACAGAATTTCGAGGTTGTCATGACCGACGGTTTTTATAATGGCAGCTTCGACTTTCCGGGCGGAAATAATAAAGACGGTGACAATGATACCGAATGGGATGGCGGCCTCTTTGGGGATACGTACGACAATACCCTGGCGGATATTGCCATGCACTTTTATGAGCGGGATTTGCAGACCGGTCTCGACGATGAAGTCCCCACGACTGCCGGCGTAGATGAGGCAACACACCAACACGTAGTGACGTACACCGTGGCCTATGGGGTGGACGGAACCCTGACCGCCGCGCAAATTCCACCGAATGACTGGCCCAATCCGACGGCCGGTGATGCCGAAAAAATCGATGACCTGGCCCATGCCGCCTATAACGGGCGCGGCCTATTCTTGAGTGCCCGGGACCCGGATCAACTGGTCACGGCGTTACAGGACGCGATTAACGATATTTCCGAGCGCACCGGTAGCTTTGCCTCGGTTGCCTTTAACACCGGTTCCCTGGAGACAGACAGCAGCGTATTTCTGGCATTGTCCGATTCCAGTAAATGGACCGGCCGACTATTGTCCTTTGTCCTGAATCCGCTGAATGGCGACATATCTAGTACGGCAACCTGGGACGCGGGGGCTGTGTTGGACGACCGCAATCTGGGTAACTCACCCCGTACAATCCTGACCTACGATGGTAGCAACGGGATCCCTTTTCAGTGGGACAACCTGACTGCATCCCAAAAGGATGACCTGCGCACCAACCCCGCTGGCGGCGCCGATAACGACACCATTGCCGAAGGCCGCCTGGATTTTCTGCGCGGTGACCGCACCAATGAAGGGTCTGGCTATAATTTCCGTATACGTGGCGGCCGCCTGGGAGATGTCATCCATGCCGCCCCCGTATTCGTCGGTAAACCGGAATTGAATTGGCCGGATAGCGCGCCTTTCCCCACGGGAGGCAGCAGCTATAGCACCTTTAAACAAACCAACAGCCGCACGGAGGTGGTATACGTTGGTGC
>JAZFSS010000186.1:0-2268 GCA_036446275.1 Gammaproteobacteria bacterium
AAACCCTACGGTCCATTGTATTTGTGGTTGCAACTGGATATTCATCAGATAGTTAAATGATATTATTAACGCTAACTAGCAGACAACAAACACTTTACTACTACATTTATTTTGCGAGGGAAACATAAAGAGTTTGTTGGCTCTATTTTGAATGCAAAAAAAGGCGTTCCGAGCCCAGCAGACCATCGTTGTCCAAGGCGAGAATTGAGGCAACTCAATCAGCTACCGAGGCCCCGCCCTACTATCACGCTCCAGGACTATATCCAGATTAAAGTTAAGGTTATAAGCGGCCGAGTAATAAACTGAGGGATCCTTCGGCCTTCCAGGGGGTTCTCGAATGCCGATACCACGGCGGAAAGTGCGAAATCGGATTCTGATACTTAGCACGCTCGGTCGCGGCCGGCACAGGTCAACTGACGTACAGAACCAAGAACGAGGAGAAACCCATGAAAGTAGTGGTAATAGGAGGCGTTGCATGCGGCCCCAAAGCGGCTGCCCGTATTCACCGTCTGCGTCCCGACACAGAAATTATCCTGATTGAAAAAAACGAATTGCTGTCCTACGCCGGTTGCGGGATTCCTTACTATATTGGCGGCGATATCCGTGACATCAAGGAACTCATGAAAACTAATGCCGGCATTGTGAGGGACACCCACTACTTCAGAAACTTCAAAGGGATTGAGGTCCTGAACAAAACCGTTGCCACGGCAATTGATCGAACCAAAAAATGCGTGGAAATCTTTAGTCTAGAGAGCTCTGATACCAGCCGGATTCATTACGACAAGCTAGTTCTGGCAACCGGCGCAACTCCTATCGTACCGCCAATTCCCGGCACTGATCTAAAAGGCGTGTTTTCGCTTCATGATCTCAAAGCCGCCAAGGAAATTCGTGAACGTATAAAAGGCGGTGTAAAGAAGGCAATAATCGTGGGCGGTGGCGCAATCGGTATTGAGATTACCGAGGCATTTGTAAAAAACAATATCGAGACCCATATCGTGGAAGCCAGGGATCGAATATTGGCAAGGACACTGGATCCGGATATGTCCAAGATGGTGTTCGAATATCTGGACTTGGATGAAGTGGGACTGCATTTGCAGTGCAAGGTACTGGCCTTTGAAGGCAATAGCCACGGACAAGTCACCAAAGTAATAACGGAACAAGGTGAATTCGATACCAACCTGGCGGTCATGGCCATTGGGGTGCGGCCCAACACGCTACTGGCCCGCGAGGCGGGCCTGGAAATCGGCACCACCGGCGCTATAAAGGTAAATAGCCTCCTGCAAACCTCGGATCCTGATATCTATGCCGGCGGAGATTGTGTAGAGAATATCCATGTGGTTAGCAATACACCCGTGTATGTACCTATGGGCGATACCGCAAATAAGCATGGCCGTGTCATCGCCAGCAATATATGTAACGATGACACAGGCTTTCATTTTCCTGGCGTGCTGGCAACCAATATCTACAAGTATTCGGACCTCACCGTCGGCCACAGCGGCTTAACGGAAGAAGAAGCGAGGGAACATGGCTTTGAGCCGGAGACTACCTTGTATGCAGGACTGGATAGGCCCGAATTTATTCCAAGCGCGCGCCGCATAGACATAAAACTAGTCGCTGACCGGAAAACCAGAAAAGTTCTGGGTATCCAACTGGTCGGTGAAGGCGACGTGGCCAAGCGGCTGGATGTCGCGGCGACGGCAATCATGCTCGGCGCAACTATCGACCAGATGAGCAACCTTGATCTTGGATATGCGCCTCCCTACTCCCCCGCCATCGATAATATTTTGACGGGTGCACATGTCATGCAAAACAAAATGGATGGGGTATCCCATTCCCTGGCGCCAGAGGAAGTGTGCCACTTGTTGGCGGAGAGGGACGACATCATTCTAGTGGATGTACGCACGCGCCCTGAATATGAAGCGGAACATCTGGACGATCCCCGCACACTATGGATTCCATTGGTGGATCTGAGAGAATCTACCGATCAGTTACCCAGGAACAAAATGATCATTACCATCTGTCACGTTGGATTGCGATCCTATGAGGCCTGTCAATATCTACGCGGCAACGGTTTTGATAACGCCTTTTTCATGGAAGGAGGCCTGGCTCTGTGGCCTTCTCATCAGGATGTCAGTAAAACGCATCGGCCAACCACCACCGAAGAGGAACAAGAACCGGCTGTTGAGGCAACCGGCACATAGAGTCGCCTCTAACCCCTTAAGAAAAAGGCCTGTACGGGCCTTTTCCATTCGCGCCTTCCTGCCATTA
>JAZFSS010000187.1:0-4624 GCA_036446275.1 Gammaproteobacteria bacterium
ACAGGCAAGTAGTTTGCCAGAAAGTCTCTGAATTTTCGTTCACCAATAAAGCAGATCCCGGTGCTGTCTTTTTTGTCGTGATTAGGAAATCCTGCCGCTGCCGCCAGCCGGCGAACTTCGGTTTTTTTCAGGTGACCGATAGGAAACAGGCTGCGGGATAATTGGTCCTGCGCCAGCAGGTATAGAAAGTAGGTCTGATCCTTGTTGGCATCGGTACTACATAACAATTCCCAGCGGTTCCCGGTACGTCGAATTCTTGCGTAGTGGCCGGTGGCGATGGAATCAGCCCCTAGTGCCAGCGCGTGGTCCAAAAAGGCGCGGAACTTGATCTCCTTGTTGCATAACACGTCGGGGTTGGGGGTACGGCCGGCGCGGTACTCCTTTAGAAAAAGGCTGAATACCCGGTTCCAGTATTCCGCTGAAAAGCTTACCTTGTGAAGATGTATGCCAAGGGTAGCGCAGATCGCTTCGGCATCCCGGAGATCCTCCGCTGCCGCGCAGTAACCGGGCTCATCGTCATCCTCCCAGTTTTTCATGAACAGGCCTTCAACATTATATCCCTGCTGTTGCAGCAGTAGCGCGGACACCGCTGAGTCCACGCCACCGGACAGGCCGACTATGATACGGCGCTTGGGTGTCATAACCGGTTCCGCAAAACCGATGGCTCTATTAGCGCGGTGATGGTGATGTGGGGTGCCCGGATCATGCGATCAATCTAACACTTAAGATGGGTTATTGAACTGGTTTGCGAAGAACCCTGGCTTTGGGTTTAGTTTTCTGCTCGGTGTTAGATGCTTTTATAACAAATACTTAAAGTATATAGTTAGAGTAATCTATAAAGTTTAAGCGGTATGGACCTGGACGTTTGCAATCATTCCGATATAATCCTTGCAGGGCGAGTATGCGGCTCCGAGCCGTGATTCGCTTGGCGAACATGGTTTCGGTTACTCGCGGCCCTAGGGGCGGCGGTCCATATAAATAGAAGTAATCGCAACTTTGATTTATTCATGGGTTCGGAGGAGGAATCTGGTATGAAAAGAGTAATGATCAATACGTTCCTGGCGTGCCTGTTTATGCTGATCGGCGTCAGTACAGCAAGCGCGGAGGATGAGATAGGAATCTTTGTACGGATTCTTGCGGCCTCCGGTTCCTATGAAAGTACAGTGGTCAAATTTGAGGAGGCGCTGAACCAATCCAATTTCGTCATTCACGGCATGCGTGACATATATTCGCCTGATGGCGTCCAGAAGTCCCGCATTTGGGTAATGACGCACCCTGATTATATGGCTGCAGCCGCCGGTGAACCGCCAAATTCCATTTCCGGCCAGGTGTTGCGGGTGGCCGTGTACGAATTTGGCCCCGGTAAGAAGACCTACATTAATATGGCGAATCCAGTGGCCCATGCCCATGTGTACTATGGTAAATCGAAGAAGGCAGACCATCTGCTCGCAGTAGCGAAAAAAGTGTTGGACGAAATGAAGCAAGTCGCTTCCGCCGTACCGGGCACACCGGAATCTGTACAACTGGAGCCAGCTCGTACCGCCAAGACGCTGAAGAAATTTAATGGCGATGGTCCCGCAAAGATGATGGCCGGTTTTGCCAACTGGCAAGGGAACCAGGATCCGATTATTGAAGACGAGGATCCAAGCGACTTTGCCAAGATCGTAAGAGACGTGGAAAAAGCCCTGTCCGCCAAGGGTGACACCGGTGCGAAAGATCGTTCCGGCTGGGACATTGTTGCCAAGATCGATTTCGGCGACGCAGTGTATTTTGGCATCTCTAACTCTTACACTGAAAGCAAGACCATCCGCATTAACTCTGACTTTCGTAGCGACGGCAAGGCAGACGAGGCGCCCTTCCCGGGTACTGACCATGTAAGTGCGATGCCACTGGAAGTGTTGGTTGTAAATAAGGGCGATACCGTGGAAGTGCTGCAGTACGGTGAGATGTGGCGCATGCAGTTGTACTACTGGGATTCGGGATACTTGGCCTTCACCAAGAATGCCGCAGTTCCTGCGCTGATCGAAAACTCAATCGAGAACGCGGTAAACGAGGAAGAAGGCTGGTAACGGTTCCGCTGCCATTTTTCGCGTAGAAACCCCCACTTGTGGGGGTTTCTTTTGTATAGGAGATAAAAGATAAGGCTCTGTCCCGAATAGGATGGTAAGTTATTGTGGCCCCGTCATTCCGGAAAGCGCGGAGTGCTTGTCCGGAATCCAGGAAAATAAATAGCATGGATTCCGGCATACGCCGGAATGACGGCACAACAGGGCTTTCTTAGTTGTTAATCATGCTATGAGTTATCAGAAAATTACTGTTCCCGCCGATGGTGAGCGAATCAAAGTAAGCACCGATTTCTCACTTCAGGTTCCCGATCGGCCGATTATTCCCTGTATCGAAGGCGATGGTATTGGCGTGGATATCACACCAGTGATGCGCAGCGTGGTGGATGCCGCAGTAGATAAATCCTACCGTGGTAGCAGGAAAATCTACTGGATGGACGTGTACGCGGGAGAGATGGCCAACCGGATGTACGGCGATAACGTCTGGTTGCCTGATGAGACCTTGACAGCGATCCGGGAATTCTCGGTTGCCATTAAGGGCCCGCTCACTACCCCTGTGGGAGGCGGCATTCGCTCCCTCAACGTGGCACTACGGCAGCAACTGGACCTGTATCTGTGCCTGCGCCCAATACGCTATTACGACGGTACTCCCAGTCCCCTTAAGGAGCCCGAAAAAACGGACATGGTGGTCTTCCGCGAGAATTCCGAGGACATCTACGCGGGAATCGAATGGGAAGCGGGCAGTGCCGAAGCGGTTAAAGTGATTTCTTTTCTGCAAAAGGAGATGGGGGTCAAGAAAATTCGTTTCCCGGAAACGTCTGGGATTGGCGTCAAGCCGGTATCCCGGGATGGCACCCGCCGCCTGGTACGTAAAGCGATCCAGTATGCCATCGACCAGGACAGGGATTCCGTGACCTTGGTGCACAAAGGCAATATCATGAAGTTTACTGAAGGGGCGTTTAAGAATTGGGGCTACGAACTTGCCAAGGAAGAATTCGGTGCCACCGAGCTGGATGGCGGTCCATGGTGTACCTTCAGCAATCCCAACAGCGGCAATAACATCATTGTTAAAGATGTAATTGCAGACGCATTTCTACAACAGATTCTTTTACGGCCGGCGGAATATAGCGTGATTGCAACATTGAACCTGAATGGAGACTACATCTCCGATGCGCTGGCGGCCCAAGTGGGCGGGATCGGCATGGCGCCTGGGGCCAATCTTTCTGACTCCATTGCGTTATTCGAGGCGACTCATGGCACGGCACCAAAGTACGCCGGTAAGGATCAGGTTAATCCAAGTTCGCTGATCCTCTCAGCGGAGATGATGCTGCGGCACCTGGGCTGGGACGAGGCTGCGAGCCTGTTAGTGCGGGGCATCGCCGGGGCTATCTCGGCGAAGACGGTCACTTACGATTTGGAGCGGCTGATGGACGGCGCGACAAAAGTCAGTTGTTCAGGATTCGGCAAGGCCATCGTCAGCCATATGTAAAAATTACGCACGCAGGGCGCTTGCCTGTGCCGGCGGGACCAGCAAGATGGGGAAAAATCAGGCATGGCGCGAAGCCACGCCGACACTGTCATGATAATCTTATTCGGGTGAACGAATCTTGGCAGCCTGCAAGCCCTTCGGTCCTTCAGTCACCTCAAATTCGACCTTCTGACCTTCTTTAAGAGAACGATAACCTTCCATTTCAATTGCGGAGAAATGGGCGAAAATGTCCTCGCCGCCTTCCTCTGGAGCAATAAAACCGTAACCCTTCGCGTTGCTAAACCACTTTACTGTACCTATTGGCATTACAATTCAACCTCCCTCCTTCGGTGACCAGGCTAGTCCGGCTGTATGCTCAACCTAGCAACCCTGTCGCCGATATTTTTGCCTATTCCCTAAGCCCGTATAACCCAGAAACACACACCCAGGAAACACCTCCAATGGCGCTAGCCACGCGCCCACTCTATATATAAGGTGATCCAATAGTCAAGTATCTAAGTTCATGGTCTTAAATAAGTTTTAGGAACGGCCGATAAACTAATGAAAAATACCCCGTAGGATTCTGATTATGCAGATGGTTTTTTGAAGGTCCTAGGGACTGTGTTAGGGTGGTAGATAGCGATTAAATCGTGGCCCTTGGTCAAAAATCGTAGCGATATCGGTTAAAATTGGTACGATGCCGGAAGAAAAGCGCGAAACCGATGACGGTCTGGTAGTAGAGGAAGCAAAGCCGAAGCTAAAGCGGCCTCGTCTGTATAAGGTGGTCTTGTTAAATGACGATTACACGCCCATGGAGTTTGTCGTGAAGATTCTTGAGTCCTTTTTCGGTATGGGGCGGGGGAAAGCCACGCAGATTATGCTCCACGTCCATACCAGAGGCAAAGGGGTCTGCGGTATTTTCACTCTTCAGATCGCAGAAACCAAGGTAGTGCAGGTAAACGAATACTCGAAGAGACATGGACATCCACTGTTGTGTACCATGGAAGAGGCCTAACCACTTGAGATTAGTGTTCCATGCTCAGTAAAGAACTTGAATTGACCCTGAACCTGGCGTTTAAAGAAGCGCGGGAGA